>DATIPP010000169.1:0-9867 GCA_035471825.1 Gammaproteobacteria bacterium | reverse complement strand
CCGATCGGGCCGAACAGGGCACTGGCGACCGGCAGGCTGTCCGCGAACTGGGGCGTCACGGTGACGAGTTGATCGTAGTCCTGGTCCACGAGCCCGGTTCTGCCCGTGACATCGATATTGGCCGACGGGCCGGTCAGGGTCAGGTTATTGGTATAAGCGTTGCCGGACTGGATGGTGAAATCGCCCTCGATGCGGTCAAAAGTGAGTCCTTCACTGAACAGATCGGAAAAATCCAGTGATAACCGCCGGGGCAATGTCTGCAGGCTCAGTAAACCGAACAGGCGGCCCGCGGCAGGTTCTATATCGAGGAACTGTCCCTTTTCAATATCCATTAATAATGTTCCATCCATGTTGGCCAGAGAGAAATCACCCGGTGAGCCGTTCCACTTTGCATCCAGAGTCAGTGTCGTAGCGCCGTCCTTGATGGGTGCAACGCTGTAATTGAATGTCTGTAACATGGCATCGAGATACTCGGCATGGAGATCAAAAGTAAATTCACAACGTTCGATATCGTTAATGTATTGCCATTTCCCATTACCGGTAATCGTCATGTCCGGTTTGACGAAAGTCATTTCATCAACCGACATGCCGGTTGGTGTTTTAGAGGAATTCAGTGTCAATTCACCAAGGTTAATGTCTTCATAATGGAAATTATCGACCGTTATCCGGAGCGGGGGAATCTCATCCGGCCTGATGAGCGTTTTTTGTCCGTTCTTTTCACGATCGGTTATATGGAGTTTGCTGAAACTGGCATGTAAAGGTTTCCCGGTACCGGATTCCGGTACGGTGATATTACCGTTGATCTGGTTACCAAGAAGCTTGATCTTCCAGTCAGACTGTTGCCTGAAAAGGTTGAAATTGACATCTGCAAAGGCCTGATCAAAGAATATCAGAGATTGCGCAACTACATTGAAGTCCATTTCATCGAGTAGCGATGAATCCAGGGTCACACCGGGTGTATTGATGAAGTTGAACCATTCCGAAAGTGACAATTGTTCAATTGAACCGTTGATCACGATGCCGGGTTTGTCGCGCAGCTCAGCCTGAGCGCCAAAGTTGAGGCTGGCACGATGCAGTCTTCCTGGTCCGGTTTCATCCAGTTCAAAGATGCCGGAGAGAATTTCGCCGTAGTTGAAATCTATGGTTTTCCTGCCTGTAGCCGTTAACGGCGTGGACAGGGCCAGTGGTAAAGCCTTTTCTGTCTTCCCCAGCGGGGCCGGCATGTCCAGTTTCAGGCCGGCCAGCGAGGAATTGATTGTAAGTTTCCGGTTTTTGCTGCCGGTGGCAGACCGGTCTGTGGTCAGGGTCGCAACCCAGCCGGTTGTACCGGATACCCGTGTACGGATTTCGCTCCCGAGCGATCCCAGTTCCGGATAAAAACTTTCGAATTGCGAGGCCAGGAAATTATTATCGGCTACGCCGGACAGGCTCATGATTGGCAGATCACCGTCCTTGCTTTTAACTTCCAGTTGAACATCCTGATCGGCATAGCGTGCACTGAGTTTTTCGGACTGGAAGCCGTCCCGGGTAAACACGACGTTGCCGTTGATATTGTCAAGCCGGAAACCAACAGTATCTGAATCGAGCGTGGCATTGAAAAGCTCGATATCGCCATTTACGCGGCTGCTCTCGGCATAAAGGGGGATGGCCATTTCAATGGAAAGAGCAAGACCACCTTGCAATCCGTGTTCACTGATCTCGCGAAATGTCGGGTCATCGGCCAGGGGACTATTATTTATGAAAACCATGGCATCATCGAGGGTACCGTTGACAGAACCATTGACTTCCAGCAAAGGTTTCCCAGCACCAAGGTTAGCAATGATTGCCGTGGCGTCCGTAATATCGGCCGAAAGAATATTCCCGGAGGTGGCATTCACCGTCAGCAGGTCCTGGTTAATCTGTAATTCGGCAGCAAGGTTATCCACCGGTGTCCATGCGGGATCATAATCCAGCGTGGCATTGTTGATAGTTGCCAGAATCTGGAAACGGCCGTCATTTCCCCGGAACGGGAATGCATCCGGCTGACCCCGCAACAGAATATCGAGTGAGGATACTTCACCTGCCGTCAGCGCATTTTCAAGCCATTCCGAAAGATCGCTGCCCAGCGTTGAGGGCAGGTAATTGTCAATGTCCTCAAGATTGAGATTCCGGATGGTAACTCCCAGGTCGGCAAAGCGGTTTGAACCGTTTTCAGAAAAGGTGAATTTCCCGTTAAAGTCCGAATGAAAATGCAGGGTATGGGTTTTAAGGCTGTCGGTACTGATTGTCCATTCACCTTTAACATGGTGCCAGTCAATGGTTCCTTCAGTCTCATAGAAATTTAACGGTTTATGAAAATGACCCGGTAGATCCAGTTCGAGCGTTGTTGCGACAAGGTCGAGTCTGCCTTCTCCCATGTCGCCGCGAATATGCCCCTGCAGTTCCCGTATGCCGTTATCGTCGTATAAAATCGACAGATCACGAAAGTCACTGTCTATGTAAAGTTGCTTTCTGTCCGGCAGGATGGGGTTGTAAATTACACGTGCATCCGTCAGCATGCCGCCAAGTTTTGTACCAGGCGGTAACAATTGATCCGTATTCAGGCCGGGGATTACATTCAGCCAGGGAACGATGTCATTCAGGTCCAGTTGGCTGAAGCCGGCAGAGTAACGTGAATCCCCCGCACCGGGGATCTGCTCCCTGTATATATGAATGCTGTTATTCTTTGTGAAATCGTTATTGGCACCGTAATTTCCGGTTTCCAATGACAAAGCGAAATCATCCTGTTCGTTTCTGCGTACTGCAAACCTCGCGGCAAAGTTGCTGAAGTTATGGGTTTTTCCCTCGGGGTTGACCAGTTGCAATGCATCTACGGCGAAAGTGCCATCAACCCGGTAGACACGTGCATTCCTCCATCGGCTCCATAAATTCATGGTTACCGGTGAACTGCTGAAGGCAAGGTTTTTCGGTCGGATTTCAGCGTAGTCCAGGATCGCTGACGGTGCTACAGCAGAAGCCTTGAGGAAAAGCTCGCCGGACCAGTCGGGCGTGGATATGTCGCCGTGGATGTCAAGTGCAAAATCAATACTGTCGCCATACCTGCCGGGCAGGTCAGCAGAACCGGCAATCTGGGTTCGCCCGGTAATATTCCTGAAGCTCAATGAAACATTGGATAATTCGATAGTACGGTCCTGCCTTGCCAGGTTGACCAGTGTCAGCCGGGCGTCATTGATTGCAATTTCCCTTTGCAGCAGCAACCAGCGGGTAATCTCGGTTTGTGATGTTGTCTGATCGTCAAAGGGAAGGTTTTCCGCTTCGCGGGTGATCGTGATGGAACCGTCCAGTTGCCTGATGACAGTCAATTCCGGACTGTTAATCTGTACTTTCGACGGTACCGGTTGTCGTTGTAAAAGACTGTAGAAAGGATCGAAACGGATTACTGCGGATTTGAAATCCGTAATCTTGCCGACACCGGATTTATTGAGAACAGTGATTTGCTGCAGGTAAAGCGAAGGTTTCCAGCCCTGCCAATCGGCCTCGATCTTTTCTATTTCCACCGGGTGACCAAGATAGTCTCCCAGCCAGTGCTGGATGTCGGGCCGGAAATTGTCAATATACGGCAATGAAAGACGAGCAAGCGTAACGGCAACCGCAGTGACAACTATCAGTCCCGCGACGATGTACCAGATGGTGTGATAAAGACTTCTGAGAACCTGCAGCAGCATGTTAAGCAATCTTACAACAACACTATATCGTACTGTTCCTGTGTATAAACCGGTTCAACCTGGAACGTAATGGAACGGCCGATGAATTCTTCCAGTTCGGCGACACTGGCTGATTCGTCGTCAAGCAGGAGATCAACCACCGGTTGAGAAGCAACGACCAGCAATTTCTGTGCATCAAATTGCCGCACCTCGCGCAGTATCTCGCGAAAGATCTCGTAACAAACGGTTTCCGCGGTTTTGATGGTACCCCTGCCGGAACAGGTATGACAGGTTTCGCAGAGAACATGTTCCAGGCTCTCACGGGTACGCTTGCGGGTCAGTTGCACCAGACCGAGCGAGGTGAGTTCGCTGATCGTAGCCTTGGAGTGACCTTTTTCCAGGTGCTTTTCCAGCGAGCGTAATACCTGTCGCCGGTGTTCCGGGTCCTGCATATCAATGAAATCGATAATTATAATGCCGCCGAGATTACGAAGACGCAATTGCCTCGCGATGATTTGCGCCGCCTCCAGGTTTGTCTTGTAAATGGTCTCTTCCAGGTTGCGGTGACCGACAAAAGCACCGGTATTGACGTCGATAGTGGTCATTGCCTCGGTCTGGTCAATGATGAGGTGGCCGCCGGATTTAAGTTGTACCTTTCTGCTTAGTGCCTTCTGGATCTCGTCCTCAACAGAATACAGGTCGAGTATCGGGTGCTCGCCGGAATAATATTCAATGCGGCCGAGGAATTCCGGAATAAACTGCCGGGAAAAATCCATGACCTTCTGGTAGGTCTCTCTCGAATCAATGCGGATTTTTTCTATCTCCGGATGGATCAGATCCCGCATGGTGCGCAGGGCAAGCGGCAGGTCCTCGTAAACGATCCCCGGCGCCGAAGTCTTTTTTTCACGTCCCACGGTCGAATCCCAGAGCTTGTGCAGGAATTCGATATCGCGATAGATTTCTTCTTCCGTAACGCCCTCGGCAGCGGTACGCAGGATAAAACCGCCTTTCGACAGGATCTCGGATTCACGTGCCGCGCTGTGCAGTATGACGTTGTCTTCATTACCTACAGCCAGCCTGGCAATACCCGAACGGTACTGGAGAATAATGTCACGTAATCTTTCCCTTTCGTCCTCGTTTTCAATGCGCTGTGAAATACCAATGCTGGAATAGTCGGGAATGAAAACAATATAGCGTGAAGGCAAAGAAAGGCGTGTTGTCAGTCGCGCGCCCTTGCTTCCAATCGGATCCTTGATCACCTGCACCAGGATTTCCTGGCCTTCTTTTAAAACAGTTTCTATCGATGGTGGGTATAGGTTTTCCTGTTCCTCGGCCGTAAAATCCTCGCTGATCCCGATAATATCCGTCGTATGGAGAAAAGCGGTGCGCGCCAGGCCGATATCGATAAATGCAGCCTGCATACCCGGCAGAATGCGTGAAACCCGGCCTTTATAGATATTGCCGACCAGCCCGCGCTTCTGCGATCGTTCGATATACATTTCCTGCAAGACACCGTTTTCAACCACGGCGACACGAGTTTCCTGGGGCGTGACATTAATCAGGATTTCTTCACTCATTATCGATGGTCCACTTGCGAATCAGGTTTAAGAACACAGCTTAATTATATACATATCAACCATTTATTATCAGGTAAATTTGGCGGGATTTTCTCCCTGCTCGCCCTTCCCGGAAAGCCGTATCTGCTGAAATCACGCACGGGGGACGTTCCGGGTTACGACTCTATCGGTGGCCACCGGGAACACGTTAAAATGCCTTTGATGCACGTCAATAGCTTACAGCAAATCCTGCCCGATGAGGCCATCATCCACGATGAAGAATCCTTGCGTGTCTATGAATGCGATGGCCTTTCTGCCTACCGTCAACTGCCCCGTTACGTGGTCCTGCCCACTACGGTTGAACAAGTGCAGGCGATACTCAAGCTTTGCCATGCCGAGCGGATACCGGTAGTTGCCCGGGGTGCCGGGACCGGGCTTTCCGGCGGCGCCCTGCCGGTCAGGGATTGCCTGGTGCTCAGCCTGGCGAAATTCGACCAAATACTTTCGATAGACCCGGCCCAGCGCCTGGCCCGCGTACAACCGGGTGTACGGAACCTGAGCGTCTCTGAAGCGGCGGCGCCCTACGGGCTTTTTTACGCTCCCGATCCGTCGTCCCAGATTGCCTGCACGATCGGCGGCAATGTGGCGGAGAATTCGGGGGGTGTTCATTGCCTGAAATACGGCCTTACCGTGCATAACATTGCCGCCCTGAAGATCGTCACCATCGACGGTGAATTGTCGGAGATCGGCAGCGAGGCCCTGGACAGTGCAGGCTATGATCTCCTGGCGCTGATGACCGGTTCCGAAGGCATGCTCGGCGTAGTGGTTGAAGTCACGCTTCGCTTGCTTCCCAAACCGGAACAGGAGCAGGTGTTACTGGCCGCCTTCGACAGCGTCGATGCCGCCGGCAAGGCGGTGGCCGCCATAATCGCGGAAGGCATTATCCCTGCCGGGCTGGAAATGATGGACAATGCCGGAATACGTGCCGTGGAAGATTTTGTTCACGCCGGTTACCCGGTCGAGGCCGAGGCGGTGTTGATCTGCGAGATCGATGGTGTGCCCGAGGAAATCAGTACTGAATGCGGCAAGGTTGAATCCGTGCTGCGCCGTTCGGGTGCAACGGAGATCCGGATTGCAAAAGACAAGGCCGAGGGCGAGCGGTTCTGGGCAGGCCGCAAGGCGGCGTTTCCCGCCGTCGGCAGGATCGCGACGGATTATTATTGTATGGACGGCACAATCCCCCGGAAACACATCGCTGCGGTTCTGCAGGGTATCAGTGACCTGTCTGCGGAATTCGGACTGGGTGTTGTCAACGTCTTTCATGCCGGCGACGGTAACCTGCACCCGTTAATCCTGTATGACGTAAGCCGTCCCGGTGAACTGGAACAGGCGGAGGAACTGGGCGGCAGGATACTGGAGCTTTGCGTGCAATACGGCGGAACGGTAACCGGCGAACACGGCGTCGGTATCGAAAAAATCAACCAGATGTGCGTGCAATTCAGCGCTCCCGAACTGGAACAGTTCCATGCCGTAAAAGCGGCATTCGACCCGGCGGGCCTGTTGAATCCCGGCAAGGCCGTGCCGACCTTGAAACGTTGCGCCGAATTCGGCGCCATGCACGTGCATGGTGGTGAATTGCCATTCCCCGAACTGGAGCGGTTCTAGATCACACTTGATTCCATGATCCGATTACCGGAAACCTGTCTGAAAGATTTGCAGGAACTGCTGGCATCAATCCGTCCGCAGCAGGTTTTGATCCTGCATCCGCAGGATGATTCCGTACCGGATGACTTCCGGAATCTACAGGTAACGGTGGATACTGATACCTTTTCCGGGGACAAAACACCGGCATTGCTGGAGCACATGCAGGTTTATGATGTGGTGTTGCTTGCCGGTTTCGAGACACTGCCGCGAAAATCAGCGAAGCAACTTATCTCCCGGATTCGAGATTTCCATGCCCATCATTTTCTGTTACTCGCCGACAGGGAAAAAATAGAACACGGCGGCGACTGGTCTAAGAATGATTTTATTGCACTGGGCCTGCGACTTTTCAGAGACTACAAGGACGAGGGCGATGTAATCGTTTACCGTTTCGAGCTTTCTGATTACAAGACTACGCCGGAATGGCTGAACAGCCGGCACTGGGCCAATCCCGAACTTTACGGCAAGTATCGCTGGTAATTTTTTGTTAAAGGATTTACCTGTTGTCCACTGCACCTATTCCCAACCAGTACGAATCACTGATCGCCAGGATACTGTCCGCCCGTGACAAACGGCAGCCGCTTTTTATCCGCGGTGGTGGCAGCAAGTTGTTTTACGGCCGTGCTTGTGACGGCGAGATCCTGGAGACGGGAACAACCGCCGGCATCATCGCCTACGAACCGACCGAACTGGTTTTAACGGCCTGCGCCGGCACACCTTTGACAGAGATCAACAAGACACTTGCGGAAAGCGGCCAGATGCTTGCATTCGAACCTCCCGCTTTTGCCGATACGGCCACGCTCGGCGGTACCGTGGCCTGTGGTTTTTCTGGGCCGCGCCGTCCCTTTGTCGGCAGTGTCCGGGATTTTATCCTTGGCACGAAATGCCTGACCGGCAAGGCGGAAGTCCTGAGTTTCGGCGGTCAGGTAATGAAAAACGTTGCCGGCTATGATGTCTCGCGTCTGATGACCGGCGCACTCGGGACACTGGGTGTGATCCTCGAGGTGTCGATAAAAGTGCTGCCAAAACCGGAGTATGAACTCAGCCTGACACGGCCGACCGGTTTCAACCAGGCATTGGCGGACATGAACAACTGGTCCGGGAAATCGTTGTCCTTGTCCGCCGCCTGCCTCGACGGTGACAACCTGAATATCCGGCTCTCCGGCAAGACCAGTGCCGTCAAGGCGGCCGCGGCTAAACTCGATCTGGACGAACACCCCGACGGTCTCGAATACTGGGATTGTTTGCGGGAACAGCAATTGCCGTTTTTTACCGCCGACGACAGATCACTCTGGCGCCTGTCAGTACCGCCGCTGACCGGGATGCTGGATCTCGCCGGTGACTGGTTGCTGGACTGGGGCGGGGCACAACGCTGGCTGAAAACAGAGGAACCGGCAGAGAATATCCGGGCAATTGCCACGGCTGTCGGCGGTCACGCCACCCTTTTCCGTAACGGTGAACACGGCGGTGAGGTGTTTCAGCCGCTCAGCCCGGGAATCCGGCAAATACACCGGCGCCTGAAGCAGGCATTCGACCCGGACCGGATACTGAATCCCGGCCGGATGTACCCGGACTTGTAAATTCATGCAAACCTTCATCAAAGACGAACTCCGCCAGACACCGGACGGTAAAGAGGCCGACCGGATACTCCGGAGTTGCGTGCACTGCGGTTTTTGCACGGCGACCTGTCCCACCTACCGCCTGCTGGGCGATGAACTGGACGGTCCGCGCGGGCGCATCTATCTCATCAAGGGATTGCTGGAGGGAAAGGAAACTACCGGAAAAACCCTGCTGCATCTCGACCGTTGCCTGACCTGCCGCGCCTGCGAGACGACCTGCCCTTCCGGTGTGGAATACGGTCACCTGCTGGATATCGGCAGGCATCACCTTGAACAGCAAATCAAGCGCCCGTTACCGCAACGATTCGTACGGCGTTTCCTGCAAAAAACATTACCGTACAGAAACCGGTTTGCGGCATTACTCAGACTCGGACGCCTTGTGCGTCCGCTCCTGCCGGGCGGAATAAAAAAACGCATCCCGCCTTTTATCGAACCCGGCCCGCTTCCCGGCAGTACCCATACAAGAAAAGTCATCCTGTTTCAGGGTTGTGTGCAGGCGGCACTTTCCCCGCGGACGAATGCCGCGTTGATGCGGGTACTGGACCGGCTGGGTATCATGGCCATAACCGTCAATGGAGAGGGATGTTGCGGAGCGCTGGATTACCACATGGCGGACCATGCATCGGCCCGTGATTACATAAAAAACAATATCGATCGCTGGTGGCCGAATCTTGCTAATGACAATGTTGAAGCCATTGTTACAACGGCAAGCGGTTGCGGTGTCATGATCAAGGATTACGGTTTTATCCTGCGGGATGATCCCGATTATGCCGAAAAGGCCGCCAGGATTTCCGCCCTTTGTCGCGATGTGGCCGAGATATTTACCGAAAAAGATGTTGAAAAACTCCGCCGCGGCATTCACCCACGGGAATCATCTGTCGTGTTTCAGGAGCCGTGTACGCTTCAACACGGGCAGAAACTGCAGGGCCTGACTGCACGGATCCTGTCGGGACTCGGTTTTAATCTGAATGCTGTAAGAGAAGGACACATCTGTTGCGGTTCGGCGGGCGTGTATTCATTACTGCAACCGAAACTGTCCCGCCAACTACGCCATGACAAATTGAGCGATCTGCTTTCAGGCGATCCGGGAATGATTTTGACGGCGAACATCGGTTGCCAGATGCACCTGCAACAGGTAACCGAAGTACCGGTAAAACACTGGATAGAGGAGGTCGACCAGGCGCTGGCGGATTAAAGTCGTGGCGACAGAGTAGGTATCTGGTATTAACAAAACGTTTATCGTTTTAAGTTTTATGTTTCAGGTTTTGAGTAATGAGTATTACGTTTTACGTTTGTAGTTTAACCTTA
>DATIPP010000168.1:0-5752 GCA_035471825.1 Gammaproteobacteria bacterium | reverse complement strand
CAACTCAATCTGCTTGGTGATCGCACTGCGCCAGCTTTCAAGTTCCTTCGTTGCGGGGACAAATACCGAATAACCCAGGGTGACGTACTCTGAAATATTCAGGAACTTAATTTTTCCATCGTGAATCCAGGCCTCAACAGCAAACTCCCAGCCACTCAGGTGACTCTCCAGCAAGGCCGGGAATTCATTCTCGGTAATGTGTTCCACATCTTCCACCGTGCGGATGACCCGGTGGCCGAGACAACCCGCCTTGTCGAAGGCCTTCATGTGGATCGGATCGTTTGGATCACCGTCGAGTTTCAGTAATGCCTGATTGACGCGTACCAGAAAGCGTATTACGTCGGATTTATCATGTGCCTCTTCAAATATCCCGACCCGGATACCGCCGATCTGTGCCCGGCGTTTCATTAATGCCTTGTCACGGAATAACAGGGACTGCGCATACAATCGTGGTTGTCCGAGCAGGATAGAGTTGATTGCGCCCGCCCATTCCACGGTTTCCTCGTATAAAGGGATGGCGACGTCAACTCCTTCCTCTTTCAGTCGTTTTGCGATTTCGTTGGAACGATCATTGAGACGCTCGAAATTCCACGGAATGTACGGGATATCTTTCTCTTTGCAATAGTCCTCGGCCCACTCGGGAGCAACAACCACGTATCGGCGATTGAAACGGCTGATCCCGTCAATCGCATTCAGGCTCCAGCCGAGAATGGCAATATAACCCTTGTCTTTGTCATATTCTTGTGCCACCGTTATTTCTCCTGTTTATTCATTAAAGCAATACCCTTTCCTGCTTGTAACCAGGTTGAGTTTTTTCAGGAAGGCAAGCTCGATTTGGCTTTGGAAGGATAACTGATGAATGTTTTTATCCTATTGAACTGTGATCCTTATTGCAAGTTTATCCACAGGGGAAAAACTATCAAATAAACTTCTATCTGTTTGTTTATAAATAGAAATAATCGTTTATTGAAATTGCATCAATTAACCTAGATTAATATCCTGTAGCTCAACGATAACGAGTAGGATCGTCAATTCCTGCTGTTGCAAACCCTTCTTTCCGGTAATAACAGGCATCGCATTGGCCGCAGGCCCGGCCCTGTTCGTCGGCCTGGTAACAGGAAATCGTTAATGCGTAGTCCAGTCCGAGTGCCGCGCCGCGCTTGATAATGTCGGCCTTGCTAAGATCGATCAGCGGCGTGTGAATATTGAATTCCTGTCCTTCAACGCCGGATTTCGTCGCAAGTTTTGCCATGCGCATAAATGCATCGATATATTCCGGCCGGCAATCCGGGTAACCGGAATAGTCCACGGCGTTGACACCGATAAATATATCGGATGATTGCAATACCTCGGCCCAGGCCAGTGCATAGGAAAGAAAGATGGTGTTTCTTGCCGGTACATAGGTAACGGGAATACCTTCGCTGCGTGATTCGGGGATTTGAAGGGAAAAATCAGTTAACGCAGAACCGCCGATATCGGCAAGATCCAGTTTCACCGTTTTATGCACTGTAACCCCCAGTGCGTTTGCAATCGTCTTTGCCGCCTGTAGTTCAGCGCCATGCCGCTGGCCATAAGCAAAGCTCAGGGCATGACAGCGGAATCCTTCATTGATGGCGATGGCGAGGGTTGTTGCCGAATCCAGTCCGCCGGAAAGCAAAACGATGGCTGTCTTATTATTAGTCATTTGTCAGTGGTCAGTTGTCCGTTGTATATCTGTCAACAACCAACCACTGACAACGGATCAATAACAACCTACTTCCCCGGTACATCTCCCCAGAGATACTTGTGCAATTGTATCTGCAACCGGACAGGCAGGTGATCGGCGAGAATCCAGTCGGCAAGTGTTTGCGCCGGCAGTTCTTCATGAGACGGTGAAAACAGGATTTCACATCTTTCCGCCATTTGATATTCCCGGATCTTTCCCCTGGCCCAGTCGTAGTCGGTGCGATCCGAGATAACAAACTTCACTTGATCATGTGTATTCAGCCGGAAAAGATTTTCAAAACGGTTTTTCCCGGACTCGCCGGAACCGGGTGTTTTGATGTCGACAATCCGCGCGACTCGCTCGTCCACCCGGGATATGTCAATCGCCCCACTGGTTTCCAGTGATACCTGATAGCCTTCATCACATAGCAGCGTCAGCAGATCGATACAATTTATCTGTGCCAGTGGCTCTCCACCTGTCACCGTAACAAAGCGCGTCCGGTAATTGTTAATCCGGTGGAGAATGTCATTGATTGACATCCTGGTTCCTTCGTGAAATGCATAGGCCGTGTCGCAATAATGGCAGCGCAGGGGGCATCCTGTGAGGCGGATGAAGATGGTTGGCAGGCCCGCATAACGGGTTTCGCCCTGGATGGAGAAAAAAATCTCGTTTATCCGTAATGTCTTGTTACGGATCGTCTCGATGGTTTTAGCGAGAGACTGGGAAGCGGGCATGATAGTAAAGTATTTATTCAGATTTTGAACGTTGCAACCGGTTTTCGGCATCACGTGCCGCTGAAGAATCCGGAAACCGTTTTATCAGGTCCTCCAGTGCCTTTTTTGCATCTTCATTCTTGCCCATTTCCAGGTAACTGTAGCCGATCTTGAGCAGGCCATTGGGTGTCTTCTGACTGTCCGGGTAATTGGAGACCAGTTTCATGTACTCGGTGATCGCCGCCTCAAAATCGCGATTGACATAAAAGGCCTCGCCCATCCAGTAGTGTGCATTATCGGCATATTGACTGTCTGGGTATTTACGCACGAAGGTATCGAAAGCGGCAATAGCCTGATCGTATTTTGCCTGTTTCAGGAGCCGAAAAGCCTGCTGGTATTCGGCTTGTGCCTTGATTGGGTCCGGCGCAGAGGCGCTTTTTTCTTCGGTTACCTCGGATAGCGGGGGTTCTTCTTCAGTGGACGGTTCAGTTGCCGTTTCCGTGGTGGTCTCATCTGCTGCTGTTTCTTCCATTGCGACTTCTTCGCTTTCCTCCTTCTCGATGGTTTCGACTGTAAGACCAGATTCCGCCCGTTCACCGGCGGCCTCGATATCGGCACCAGGCTCGATCATTTCCAGTGGTGGTTCCGTTGTGGAGCCGGTTTCTGCCGGGATGCGATCGGATTCCGTTTCTCGCAGGGATTGCAAGCGGCTGTCGAGATCGTTGTAAAGGTCGCGCTGTTTCGCGCGCAACTTCTCCAGTTCATGATTGTTCACTTCCAGTTGCCCGCGCAGTTGATTGACCTCTTCCTGCAGACGTTGCATCTGTTGATACATGTCAAGTAGTCCCTGGCTTTGCAGGGTACGTTCAATATTGTCCAGCCTTTGCTCAAGTTGTGCCGTGCCGGTGCCGGGTTCCGTAACCGGCACTTCTTTTTCGCCCGCCATACCGGCCGGTGTCGACAGCAAGGTCGCCACCAGCACGGATAAAAAGTATTTAAAATCCGGTTGCGTCATCTAATTAACGACCTCAGTAGATTATTTCCACGCGACGGTTCTGGCTGTAGGCCGATTCATCATGCCCGTCAACAGCAGGCCGTTCCTCGCCATAACTGACAGTGCGAATCTGGCCGGGCGAGGCCCCCAGTAATGTCAACTGTTGCTGGATGGCCTGGGCGCGGCGCTCACCCAGCGCCAGGTTGTATTCGCGGGAACCGCGTTCATCGGCATGGCCTTCGAGCGTCACGCTGGTGCCGGGGTTATTGGCAAGGTAGTTGGCATGGGCCTCGACGATCTCCCGGTATTCAGGACGTACCTCGCTGCTGTCATATTCGAAATAAATGACACGGACAGAAAGCGGGCTATCTGGGTCGTCCAGTTCACTGATGCCGGACCGGCTGTCTTCCCCCGCAGCATAAGCCTGGGCACCTTCTTCACCGGTGTCGCCAGTTTCAGTCTCGCCAACGGGTCTTCCCTGGTCCTCGACGGCGACTTCGTCCTCGGATTCCTGCACCGTTTCGCAGCCTGCAAGAAATACTGCAAACAACAGAATAAAAACGTATCTGGTATTCATACGAATCTCCTCAATGAAACAGCCATGCTGTATGTTAGAACCTGTCTTAAAATTCTCGCTTCTTTCGCTGCCTCCGCAACTGTCGCAGCCGCGCGGAATTTTGAGACAGGTTCTGGAAAGAATAACATTCCTCTTACATTAAACAGAAATAAAGCCGTTACCGTTTCAGGAACGGTCCCCACGCAGGTTCCCTCACCTCGCCATCCTGCAGCGCCAGGCGCTGATGCACAGTGCCATCGGTTGATATGGCAGCAAGGGCCGTGCCGCGGGCGCCGGTGGTCGTATAGATAATCATATGACCGTTCGGCGCGAAACTGGGTGACTCGTCCAGGCGTGACTCGGTCAGCACGATGAGCCGGTGGTTGGCCTTGCGGTCCAGCAGGCCGATACGATACATCCCGTTCTCACCATGTACGACGGCGATGTAGTCACCGTCCGGGGAATAGATCGGCCGGGCATTATAGGGCCCGTCAAAGCTGAGCCGTTTCGGACGTCCGCCGTTAACGGCAACCTCGTAAATCTGTGGATTGCCGCCGCGGTCGGATGTAAAGGCCAGTGTGCCGGCGTCGGGCGACCAGGTCGGTTCCGTATCGATAGCACGGTTGTTGGTAACCCGCTGCAACATGCGGTTGTCGAGATGCAGGATATAGATCTCCGGGTTGCCGTCTTTCGACAGGGTCAATGCCAGGCGTTCGCCATCCGGTGACCAGGACGGCGCACTATTGATGCCGGGATTGTCGGCAATCTTTTCCCGCTGGCCCGTCATTATATTCTGGATGTAAATGGCGGAGTTTTTTCCTTCAAAGGAAACGTAGGCAAGTTTTTTCCCGTCCGGTGACCAGCTGGGGGATAACAACGGTTCGGTGGATTCCAGCAGAACCTGCGGATTGTAACCATCGGCATCGGCAATCTGCAGGGAATAAAGTTTACTACCGTCGTTTTGTTCATTGACTGTGATATAGACAATGCGGGTCGCAAACGCACCGGGAATGCCGATCAGGTTTTCATAAATAATGTCGCTAATTTCGTGGGCCGTGCGGCGTAACTGTTTTTCTGTTGCCGGGATCCGGAAGCCTGCGATCTGTTTTTCCTTGTAGACATCGATCAGCCGGAAGTCGACCGTGTATTCACCGCTGTCCGTCCGGGTCAGTTGCCCGATAACCAGGTTTTCCATTCCGAGCAGGCGCCAGTCACTGAAGTTGATTTCCCTGAATTCCGACGGCTTTTGCGGCAGGTCCTGTTCCTCCATGGCGGCAAACCGGGCACTTCGTGTCAGGTCGTTGGAAATAATGGCAGCCAGGTCTATCGGCGGTAATGATGAGGTCTGAGACCAGCCGAACGGGACAATCGCCACCGGTATGGGATCTTCCACGCCCTTGTCGATAATGATTTCAATGGCACTTGTATTGCCTGCACTTACAAGAAATGCCAGGCACAGGAAAAAATTCAGTACAGGTTTTTTGTCTAACACGTTCAATAATCCCGTGGTTTGAAAGTAAATTTAATATCCCGCAAGTCGAGCCGGTCCAGTGTTTCAGCATCGTCGGGTACCGGCAGGGGCGATGATTTTTCAACCGCAGTCACGGCGCGCCGGTCAAATATATCATTACCGCTTGAATTGATAATGGAAACACCCACAACTTTGCCTCCGGGAACAAGCTTGATTCGTAATTCACAACTGAGACCTTCGGGCAGGCCGGTTTTGATAAAGTTGTTCAGGACTCTCAGGTAAATTGCATTCGTTATATCCCTCAGGAGTTTCT
>DATIPP010000167.1:0-4830 GCA_035471825.1 Gammaproteobacteria bacterium | reverse complement strand
CAATTGTTTCATTGATGCGCCTGAGAGATACCTGGTGATCCCGGTTGCATACCAGCCGCATCTCGATTCTGTTCTCGTTTTCGTTGAAGTAGGCAAGATGGTCGAAATTTTCCGTATTGAATGTTGCCTCAAGTTCGCGGTTAAGCACATGAAGCAGGTTCAGGTTGAAATCGGCCGTAATACCCTGTTTGTCATTATACGCGGCGTCCAGTACCGTCTTGTCCTTGATCCTGTCCGTGCCGAGTAACAGGTAATCGCCCGGTTGCATGGATTCCCGGATTTCCTGCAGGAAAATACGGGCATCCCGCGGAGTAAAATTGCCGATAGTGCTGCCGAGGAACAGTATCAGGCGACTGCCCGAATTCGGAGGCAGGTTTTCAAGCCCGGCATGGTAATCGCCGACCATGGGCGTGATCTGCAACCAGTCATAGTCATCCTGGAGCCTGTCGGCTGTTTCCTCGAGAATTTCTCCGCAGACATCAAACGGAGCATAACTGCAACAGTGTTCCAGGTTTTCGCAGGCATCAAACAACCGGCACGTTTTTCGTGAGTTGCCGCTTCCCAGTTCCAGTATCTGTTCCGGCCGTGTTTCAGTAATGATATCCGCGGCGTGATTCTTCAGTAATTCGTCTTCTGTTCGGGTAGGATAATATTCATTTGTTTCACATATCTGTTCGAATAATTGTGAACCCCTGGCATCGTAAAAATATTTGGGCGGCAGTGACCGGGGTTTAGTCAGCAGGCCGGTGCGGGCGTCTTCCAGCAGGCCAGGGAGTTTGCGAGTGGGCGCGATCAGTTGGCACACTGTTTTCGTTGATTCCGCGCAAGCTGACTGGGTATTCTGCATTGGTGGATATTTCCCCTGAACCCCTTGTGACAAAGGCTATCACCGGGAGTTCTGTCTGCCAATCACATGTCGGGAAACACACCCGGACCGCTTTATGACGCGAGCATGACAACGGCCATTGATGACATCACGGCATTTCTCGGAAACGGGGTGACGGTGATTACCCCCATTCGCCGGTTGAGCCGGTATATTCTGCAGCAATATGCCGTATCCAGGCTGTCCGGGGGGCGGCTGGCCTGGGAAACCCCTGATTGCATTCCCTGGAACGCCTGGTTGATGCGCACCTGGGAGGAACTGGCGGAACGCGATAATATCAACGGGACATTACTCTCTCCGCATCAACAACACCGCCTGTGGCAATCGATCATCCAATCGTCTTCCTGGTCCGGCCAAATACTGCAACTTGCCGGTACGGCATACCAGGCGCGCCTCTCGTATTTACGCTGCCATGAGTGGCGCATTCCCGTTTTTCCGGAAGGGTATTTTATAAACGATGATGCCCATGCCTTTCGCCAATGGCATGAAAATTACCTGCTGCAATGCAAACGCCACGCCTGGATAGACGAAGCCGGGATTGCAGAATACCTGCTCAAAAAAGCGGCCGGGATTCCGGCACAACATGTGGTGCTCTATGGTTTTGATGCACTGACCCCGCTGCAGGAGCAATTGCTGGCCAGGCTGGAAACGGAAGCCGGGTTCGTGGTGGAAAAGATTGAGCCCGTGCCCGGGAATGCGAGTGTATCACGGCACGAATCCGATGACGTGGCGGGCGAGATCCGAACCGCGGCGTGCTGGGCGTGCCGGAAACTCAATACCGGCGCCACGCATATCGGTATTGTCGTGCATAACCTGGGTAATTTGCACGGCAGGGTACGCACAATCTTTGAGGACGTTCTCTGTCCCGGCAAATTACTGGCAGATCGCAATCCCGAAACGCCATTCAATATCTCGCTGGGAATACCGCTTGCCGAGTACCCGCTTGTCAATACGGCATTGTCAATACTGGCGCTGGGCAAAAACAGCTTGTATTTTGACGATATCAGTGACCTTTTCCGTACCCCTTACATCAGATCCTCGGAAACCGAACTACAACAGCGCGCTCTGCTGGAAAAACACATTCGCCGTTATGCGGAACACCGGCTGGATTTTCCCGGTTTGTTCCGGGTAATCGATCAGCTTCCACAGTCACAACGGCCGGTGGTTTTTCTGGACAGCCTGCAGACAGTATCCGGCATGTTTCAGGGACCGGCCGGAAAACAGTCGGCCGATACCTGGGCAAGGACCTTTTCCGGGATGCTGTCCGCTTTCGGCTGGCCCGGTGACAGGACGCTGGACAGCGATGAATACCAGACCTGCGCGGAATTTCATTCCGCGCTGGGCCAGTTTTCGGTCATTGATCGGGTCGGCGGGGACATGGGTTTCAATGAGGCCCTGTCGACCTTCCGCCACCTCCTCAGGCAGTCCGGGTTCCAGCCCGAGACGCCGGAGGTTCCCATACAAATCATGGGCATGACCGCAGCGGCGGGTATGCAGTTCGATCATCTCTGGATCACGGGATTGTCGGAAGAATCCTGGCCGCCGCCTACGGAAACAGATCCGTTCATCCCGTTGCAATTGCAACGGGATGAACGGATACCGGGGTCTTCGCCGGAAACCCGGCTGGCGGATGCAAGCCGGCTGCTTGACGGCCTGATCGCGTCATCACCGGAAGTCGTCCTGGGTTATCCGAAGCTGGAGAACGATCGCCCCCTGCGACCCGCCCCGGTTGTCCGCAAGTATCCGTGGTTACCAACGGATGAAATTACTGTAATTGAAGAATATGCCGCAATGATCCACGCCGTAAGCTCACTGGAAACGATCCGCGATGCGTCCGGTCCGCCGCTGGAGGACACGGGTAGACATCGCGGCGGGACGGGATTGTTCCGTGACCAGGCGGCGTGCCCGTTTCGTGCCTTTGCCAGGCACCGGTTGGTGGCCGAGGGACTGGAGATCAGCGATATCGGACTGGATGCTCCCGATCGCGGCACAATCGTCCACCACCTGCTGGAACTGTTCTGGAACCGGGTGGGATCACAGGAAGCATTACAATTCCTGTCAGGCGATCAAATCGATGCCGTCATCAGGGAGATTGCCGAAGCATGTGTCGATAAATACCGCAAGCGCTTTCCCTTGACCATGAGCGGGCGATTTGCCGCGCTGGAAACAGAACGCCTGCAAATACTGATGGCTGAATTACTGGAACAGGAAAAGCAACGACAGCCGTTTCGCGTTCTGGCCTGCGAACAGGAACAATCCTTCCATTTCGGCGATTTCGACCTGACTTTTCGTACTGATCGTGTCGACGAACTGGAGGATGGCCGCCGGGTAATAATCGATTACAAGACCGGCAGCAGCAAACCATCAGAAGCCGCCTGGTTGTCGAGCCGTCCGGATGAACCGCAGTTGCCCCTGTACGCGATAAACAGCGAGGGTGTGATTGGCGCGGTGGTATTTGCCTGGGTAAGACGTGGCAATACAGGCTTCCGGGGTCTGTCCGTGGAACCGGATATGTTACCGGGCGTTAAAACGCTTGCAGAGACGAAACACTTTAAAGAGGAGGTGCCCCACTGGGATGACTTGATGGCAAAGTGGCGTGCAACGCTCTCTGCGCTTGCGCATGATTTCAAACAGGGACACGCACTCGTCGATCCGAAATCAGCCGAT
Organism: Gammaproteobacteria bacterium; assembly: GCA_035471825.1. GTDB lineage: Bacteria > Pseudomonadota > Gammaproteobacteria > Eutrophobiales > Eutrophobiaceae > DATIPP01. Next base: position 1,280 of record DATIPP010000167.1, on the reverse strand, counting down.
TCCTGTAATTACTGCGATTTGCATGCCCTTTGCCGAATACACGAACTGAAGGCGGATGGCCATGAACCCGGTTGTTGACAGGGAACAGCGTCGGCAGGCACTGGATCCTTACGCTTCCTATATCGTCCAGGCACCGGCAGGTTCGGGTAAAACCGAGTTATTGATCCAGCGCTATCTGGTTCTTCTTGCGCGGGTGCAAAACCCCGAAGAGATCATTGCGATCACTTTCACCCGCAAGGCCGCGGCAGAGATGCAGGGCCGTATCATCGCTGCCATAGAACTGGCCGGGAGCGGGGATCCACCGGTAGATGATGTAGCCGCCCAGACACACGAACTTGCGCGGGCCGTATTGGCACGCGACCGGGAACTCGGTTGGCAACTGCAGGAAAACCCGGGCCGGTTGCAAATCCAGACCATCGATTCCCTGTGTGCCCGCCTGGCCCGGCAAATGCCGATTCTGGCGCGACTGGGTTCCCAACCGGAAACCCTCGAGGATGCCTCGGTCCTGTACCGGGACGCCGCCGACAGCCTGCTGGAAGAGATCGAAAGCCGTGACAGTTGGTCAGAGGACATCGTGACGTTGTTTTCGCACCTCGATAACGATATGCCGAAGATCCGGGACCTGGTAAGCGGGATGCTGGTGCGACGTGATCAATGGCTGCGTCATGTCGCGGGCGAAATAAGCCGTGACGAACTCGAACGTGCCTTGTCGGCGACTGTCGTGGACGTACTCGAGCATGCTTGCGCGTGCTTGCCCCGGGAACATGCTGATGAGCTGACGACATGTTTTACATTCGCCGCTGCCAATCTGGATACCGGGGACGATGATATATCGGGATTACCGCCCGCGAGTACCGCAAACCTGGACGTCTGGCGCTTGCTTGCCGATATGTGCCTGACGAAAAACGGTGACTGGCGCAAGGCAGTGAACATCAAGCAGGGTTTTCCCGCTGGCCCGACCCACAGGAACATGAAAAATCGTTTCCGTGCCTTGTTGCGATGCTTATCGTCCGATGAGGAATTACGCCAGGCTCTGGACGAAATTCGCCATTTGCCGCCACTCCATTACAGTGACAGAGAGTGGCAGATAGTGGTTGCCCTGTGCCGTCTGCTGATCCTTGCCGACGCCGGGTTACGTGTGTTGTTTGGAGAACGAAACCAGATCGATTTTACCGGTATTACCACGGCTGCCGTGACGGCACTCGGAACCAGCGATTCGCCCACGGATCTCGCCCTGCACCTGGATTACCGGATAAAACATTTACTCGTGGACGAATTCC
>DATIPP010000166.1:0-12049 GCA_035471825.1 Gammaproteobacteria bacterium | reverse complement strand
GTAACGATGCAGTTAAACAGTTTTGATGACCTGATCGCCGCCGGGCTGAAAGAACCGGATCCGCAATTGCTGTTACTGGTACTGCTGCGGGCCGTACCGGACAGCGTAGAAGAAAACCTGAACAGGGATGGTGACAGCGAGGGAAGCGGTACATTGCTGCCGGTCATGGCCACGGACCTGGCACTCACCGGTGAAGTGCGGCTGGATAGCATTGTCGAGGAGGCCGACAGCCTGGGACAACCCTGGGACCTGATCATGGTTTCCAGCCTGAGTGCGGGCAACGGCCGTTTACCTGACTCCGCCGAAGCCGAACCTTACCTTCAACAAATGGCCGAGGCCATACAAACCGGTACTGATTTGTCGCGTTATGTCGTGTTCAATCGTGCCGGTTGCCCGGTCTCATTACAAACACAGTGATCAAGCATATGTTATTCGACGATTATTTTATTTCACGTTACCTGCGTACCATTTCCGGTCGATGGATCAGCTGCAGCCTGGTTTTGATCCTCGTCATCACCGGTTTACCCGTTCATGCCAATGACAACCTGAAGGATGCGCTGGTCAACGGCAAGTTCGGACTGAATTTCCGTTACCGTTTTGAACACGTGGACGATGATTTCCGTCCCGGCGGCGTCCCGCTGAAAGATGCCAACGCGAGCACCCTGCGCACCACGATCAGTTACAACAGCGGCGCTTACCATGGTTTCTCGACACTGCTGGAACTGGAACAGGTAAGCAGGATTTTCGGCGGAGATTTCAACGAGGGCGTGGGACTGCCGAGCCGATATGCCACCGTCGTCGATCCGGACGGAACGGAACTGAACCAGGGCTACCTGCAATACGTGGCACCGGCGGCCAATACCCTGCGTGTCGGGCGCCAGATCATCACATACCGGGATGCACCGTTTCACCGTTTTATCGGTACGATCCTTTGGCGCCAGAACTGGCAGACGTTCGATGCCGTGAGTGTAAGCAATACATACCTGCCGGACACGACAATATCCTATGCCTATGTCTGGAACGTGAACCGTATTTTCGGCACATCCGCCGTTGAACCGCTGAGTAATTTCGACAGCGACAGCCATTTCATCAACATCCAGTTCAAGCGCTTTCAGTGGGCGCAACTCGAGGCCTATTCCTACCTGCTGGATTTCGACAAGGCTCCGCGCTTTTCATCCCGCACACTTGGTATTCGCATGCATGGCGAGTATCCGCTTAACGATCTGTTGCATCCCATATACACACTGGAATACGCTGATCAGGCGGACTATGCCAATAATGCCACAAATTATGATGCCAGTTATCAACTGCTGGAAGCGGGCTTCAAGTTAAAACCGCCGCAATTACTGGACAGCCTGATGCTGAAGTTCAGTTATGAACGGTTGAGTGGCGACGGCACAATGAATAGTGCGTTCGTCACCATTCTCGGCACCAACCATGCCTTCCAGGGCACCGCTGATCGATTCCTCGTGACACCCAACGACGGCATCCGCGATTATTACCTTTCCTCAGTGATGACCGCGTACGGATTCAAATTCAATATCAGCTATCACATGTTGCAATCCGACAGTCTCGATTATGATTACGGGGATGAACTGGATATGGAGCTAAGCCGAAAGGTCCTGGATAACCTCACGCTGGGATTGAAGTATGCCGATTATGATGCGGACACCAATCCCGTCAACGTGTTGCGCAACGGTGCGGTCGCGGCGGACGTGCAAAAAATCTGGTTCTATACCTTGCTGAGTTTTTAGTCCTGCCTTCTCCCGGCATATAATCGAACTCCAGGTTTTCCTGTCGTGGCTGCTACACGACGATAATTATGCCCGAACAATCCAACATTAAGACTGCAGGATATTCCAAGAAAATGGATTTCAGTCTTGATCCTGCCATGCCCGCATATTCGGCGCTTTCAAGCGTGCTGCTGTTTAACCTGGATATCATGGAAGTGAATGAAAAAGGCATAATGGAGGATGCTGATATCGAATTCCTGCACGATTTCCGGGTAGCGAATCGCCGTAGCCGTTCCCTGGTAACCCGGGTCAAACACGTCTATCCGAAAACCGGACTGGGACATTTCAGGAGAGCATTTTCATGGCTGAGTAAACTGACCAGTACACACCGGGACCTGGACGTGTTCCTGGCGGACTTCGCGACCTATGAAATGAAAATTCCCGTTAACAGCGGCGGTGAACTTGAATCCCTGCGCGGACTCCTGCAGGAGAAACGTGAAATCGAACACGGGAAGCTGGTCAAGGCACTGGACTCACGCCGTTTCAATACCTTCAAGCACGATTGGCGTTGTTTTCTCGAGGAGGGTAACCGTAAACCACCGGATGCTCCAAAAAGTATGACGCCGATAATGGATGTTGCCAGTGAATCAATCCGGGACAATTTCCGGAAGCTGTTGAAACAGGGAAACAGGATAAACAGGAATTACAATTTCGAAGCGATTCACAAGTTACGCAAGGACGGGAAAAAACTGCGTTACCTGCTGGAGACTTTCAAATCTTTATACCCTGCCGATGATGTATCACGGGTAATTAAAAACCTGAAGAAAATCCAGGACAATCTCGGTGATATTGTCGACATGCATATGCAGCAGATAATGCTTGAGGACTGGAAACAGGCGATGCAGAACAGATCAAATGTCCCGGAAAATACAATCAAGGCGATTGAATACCTGGAATCACTTTGCAGGGAAGAGGAAAAGAAGGCCGGTGAAAAATTCAGGAAACGATTCTCGCGTTTTTCAAACAAGGGGAACAGGGGATTGTTTGGATAAGAAGTAATTGAGTTTTATGTTTGGGGTTTGATGTTTGGGTTTGATGTTTTGCGTTTGTTATTGAACGTTAAATTTGAAACTTTAAACCATAATCTTTTTTAACGTTAAACGTTAAACAATTGCAACAGGTCATTCAGATAACGTCGGCCTCTTTCAGTCGGCCGAATTTTCTTTATATCCCACTCGATCAGGCCCTGCTGTTCCGCCTGCTCCAGTTGCGGTGATACCGTTCTCAGTGGCAGTCCGGTACGTTCGAAAAACAGGGACGTCTCAAACCCCTCAACCAGTCGCAGGGCATTCATCATGAATTCCAGTGCGATGTCCTCACGGGAGAGTTGCCGGTCACCGGTTATGACGCTTTCATTCCCGGCCAGCGCCATGTAACGCTCCGGGATGCGGTGTCGTGTATAACGGCGAACAGTTCCCCCGGCAACGTCCGTCAGTTTGCCGTGCGCACCGGCGCCGATCCCCAGGTAATCCCCAAACTGCCAGTAATTCACGTTATGCAGGCAGCGATTATTTTTTTGTGCATAGGCAGAAACCTCGTATTGCGGATAACCCCCCGCTGACAGCAGTTGCTGTCCCTGTTGTTGCATTTCCCAGGTTGAATCATTGTCCGGCAGTTCGGGCGGGTCGGCATAAAACACGGTGTTGGGTTCGAGCGTCAGTTGATACCAGCTGATGTGAGTTAGTCCGTAGTCCGTAGTCCGTTGAATGTCGTTAACAGCATCTTCAACAGTTTGTTCAGGCAGTCCGTACATTATATCGATGTTGATATCCTCGAAGCCGGCTTCCCTTGCCATGCCTATCGCTGCATCGGCTTCCCGGCTGTCGTGGATCCGGCCGAGCCGTTTTAAATGCCTGTCATCGAAACTCTGCACGCCGATCGACAGGCGGTTGATACCGGCTTCGCGAAAAGCCCGGAATTTCTCCGCCTCGGCGGTGCCGGGATTGGCTTCCAGGGTAACCTCAGTGTCGGGATGCAGATTCAATCGTTCGCGTAACGCGCCCATGAGATCATTCATGGCGGCAATGGAAAACAGGCTCGGCGTACCGCCGCCGATAAAGACACTCTGAACAGGCCGGCCCCAGATACGCGGTAATTCAAATTCCAGGTCCCGAACCAGCACTGCGATATAGTCACGATCCCGAAAATCATCACCACGGTGTTCATGCGAATTGAAATCGCAATAGGGACATTTACGCACGCACCATGGCAGGTGGATATAAAGCGAAAGCGGGATGGTTTGCCGGAACTTTAACAGGGTGTTCATTGCCAAATGATAATTTGGTGATTAGTGATTAGTAAATGGTTATTGTTAGCGAAATTTCCTTTTTAATAAGTAAACATGAAGAACATTTTATTGTGAACAGGAGGTTTTTATGAGTAAAAACAGGGTGGCACTCGTTACCGGCGGCAGCACCGGCATAGGCGCCGCCATTGCCCGGAAATTCGCTGAAAACGGTTACAAGGTCCTGATTACCGGCCGTACTGAAAAGACACTCAGGCAAACCGCCGGTTCGCATGAAGCAATCGATTATATCGTCGCCGATGTGTCCAGCCTGGAAGACATCGAAAAAACCGTCGGGATCGTGAAACAGACCATTGGCTATGGCCGGCTGGATGTGCTGGTCAATAATGCCGGCGTCGGACAGCCGGTGTCCTTTGACCAGGTCACACCGGAACATTTCGACACGACATTTAACATAAATGTGCGCGGCCTGGTTTTCATGACCAAGGCGGCACTGTCGCTGTTAAAGGAAACCAGAGGTAACATTATCAATATCACCTCGGTCGTCGCCGCGGACCCCATTCCGCAATTCCTGGTCTATTCCTCGACCAAGGGTGCGGTGCTCACCTTCACAAAAGGCCTTGCCAAGGCACTGGCAGATGACGGTATGCGGGTAAATGCCGTGAGCCCCGGGCCGATCGAGACGCCTTTTTTTGAAAAAGTCGACATGAGCGACGAGCAAAAGGCCGGCCTCGGACAGGCCATCAACCAAATGGTGCCGCTGGGCCGATTCGGGTCGACGGACGAAGTAGCAGACATTGTGGCTTTCCTTGCTTCCGACAGGGCGTCGTATATCACCGGCGCCGAATACAAGGTCGACGGCGGGTTTGCAGCGTAAGAGTGCGGGGTACGAAGCAATACAGCACTCATTATCCGGGTTCCAGCACTACCACGTAAGCCATTTCAGCACGAAAGGATTGTCACGCCGGACGAAGATTCGCCGGATTTCGTCCCCGATGAGAATCAGGATTGCAAAGGGAACGCTCAACAGTAAATGCCAGGCCTCCAGCGGCGCCGTCCCAAACAGGGTATTCATGAACGGCACATAGGCAATAAACGCCAGTAACAGCAGTTCGGTCAGGATTCCAAGCAGGACCAGCCGGTTGCTGAGGATTCCCACCGTAAACAGACTCTGGCGGCGGGTCCGGCAAATGATCACGTCGGCAACCTGGCAGATCACGATCGAGGCGAAAAAGGCGGTGACGGCCGTCCGGTACAACGGATCGGTGACAGCCAGTTCCTGTCCCCATTGCCAGCCGCCATGGAACAACACCACGAAATAACTGAAAAAGCCAGCCGCCGCCTGGATCATGCCAACGACACCGTAACTCATTAATAACAGGTTGCGTGTCAGCAGCCGTTCCTTCCTGGAGCGTGGCGGTTTCCGCATGACGTCGGTCTCGGGACTTTCCGCACCGAGACCGAGCGCCGGCAGTATATCGGTACCGAGATCGATGGCGAGGATCAGTACCACCGTCAACGGCAACGGGATATCCAGCAATACGTAGGCAATGAACGGCAGTATTTCGGGTATGTTACTGGTCAGGATATAGGCAATGAACTTCTTGATGTTGTCGAAGATCGTCCTGCCCTCCTCGACCGCCGAAACAATGGTCGCGAAATTATCATCCATCAACACCATGTTGCTGGCTTCCCTGGCAACGTCCGTACCCATCTTGCCCATCGCGACACCCATGTCCGCGTTCTTGAGCGCGGGCGAATCGTTCACACCGTCACCGGTCACCGTAACGATCTGATCCTTTTTCTGTAACGCCTTGACGATCTCCAGTTTCTGCAGCGGCGTGATACGGGCGAAAATCAGTTCTTTCTCATCCAGGGCTTCGGACAGGGCGGCTTCATTCATCGACTTCAGTTCATCGCCCTGTATGACCCTGCCGCCGTCTTTGATTAAACCGATCTGTTTCCCGATGGCCTTTGCCGTCGGACCGAAATCACCGGTCAACATGAACACCCGGATACCGGCTTCGCGGCATTTTTCAATCGCCTCCGGTACTTCCGGTCGCGGCGGATCCAGCATGCCGACGACGCCGATGAAGACATACTTGTCCCGGGGCATCTCATTTTCGTTAATATTCCTGTAAGCCAGTGCCAGTCCCCGTTCGCCGCGTTCCGCCAGGGTCACGAATTGCTCATTGATCTTTTTCCGGTAGTCATCGGTAAAAGGGACTTTTTTGCCGTCGATATGAATATGGTCGCACATACTCATGACCACTTCCGGCGCGCCTTTCAAATAGGCGTGGTAATGATCGTTGTTCGGGGCACGGTTCACCGTGATCATGTACTTGTCATCGGAAGTAAACGGTTTCTCATGCAGTCGCGGCGTATGGTCGATATCCCGGATGGACTTGATCCTGTTGGCATACGCCAGTAAGGCGATTTCCGTGGAGTCGCCGGTAAACCGGTCTTGCTCGACAAGGTGGGCGTTATTGCAAAGCGTCATGACACGGCGGGCGATATGCAGTTCCGGTTCCGTGGAAATTTCCGGGTCGTTGATATTATGACCATGCCCGTTAATGATCAGGGTATTCACGCTGATCCTGTTCTGCGTGAGCGTACCGGTCTTGTCGGTACAGATAACCGTCGTACTGCCGAGCGTCTCGACACTCTCCAGATTTTTAATAAGGGCATTTTTCCGGGCCATTCGCTTGCTTGCCATCGTTAATGACAGCGTCACCGTGGGTAACAGCCCCTCCGGGACATTGGCGACGATAATCCCGATGTCGAAAATCAGGCTCCCGATTTCACCCTTGCCGATTGCGACGCTGACAATGAAAAACAGTACCCCGAGGAAAATGGCAATGCCGCTGATTATCCTTATGAAATGCTTCAGTTCCCTGCGAATCGGCGTCTCAACACCCGTTGTCTTTTTCGTGAGCTCTACGATACGTCCTATCTGCGTATCCATGCCCGTCGCACAAACGATGGCCCTGCCGTCGCCGCTCTGTACCAGGGACCCGGAAAAAACCATGTTCCGGCTCCGGCTGATTTCCTCATTGTCGGCTTCCAGCTGGAGTTGCTCCGGTTCACTTTCACCGGTCAGGCTGCTGAGATCCACCTGCAGATCGTTCTGTTCGATCAACCTGGCATCCGCAGAAATCTTGTCGCCCTCGTAAAGCAACATGATGTCGCCGGGAACAACTTCACTCGCATTGATTTCAACGGCTTCACCGCCGCGTTGAACAATAACCATGTTTGGCAACATCTTGCGAAAGCTTTCCATGATCTTTTCGCTCTGGTATTCCTGTATGTAGGTGAATATCGCGTTGAGCAATACCACACCGTACAGGGCATAACCGATATAGATGTTACCCTGGCCGGGGTCGAGATGTTCCGCCAGAAACGCCAGGGCACCGCCGATGATTAACAGGATTGCGAAAAAATTTTTAAACTGGGCGAGAAATTTTGTCAGCTCCGAGACCTGGTCCCGGACATGCAATTCGTTCGGACCGGTCTCCTGTAGTCGCCGCTTCGCTTCTTCACCCGACAAACCGGCTTCGCTGCTTTCAAGTCGCCGGTATAACTCGTTCAGTGGTATTTTATGACTGTCGTCCATACTGAAATAACTGTTAAAGCGTGTAGTGAGAATTCAGGCTATACGTGATTTGTTAAGAGGTATTTACATTGACACTACAAGTTACGAGTCCTCAGTCCTCAACAATTTTAATTGTTCGATGAGTTTTCTGAGTGCCTGGCCCCGGTGACTGATTTGGTTTTTCACGTCCGGTGGCAATTCCGCCGACGTGCAGTCATGGGTCGGTACATAAAACATGGGATCGTATCCGAAACCGTTACTGCCTTTCGGTTCCGTAACGGCTATCCCGTTCCAGATGCCTTCGGCAACAAGCGGAACCGGATCGCCGGCATGGCGGATGAAAACCATCACGCAGACAAAGCGCGCAGCGCGTCTTTCTTCCGGCAGATTTTTTACATCCTCGATCAGTTTTTCCAGGTTATCCCGGTCCGAGGCACCTTCACCGGCATAACGTGCGGAGTAAATCCCGGGCCGTCCGCCGAGCGCCATGACCTCGATGCCCGAATCATCCGCGATGGCCGGCAGATCGCTCAGTTGTGATGCATTCCTGGCCTTGATAATGGCGTTCTCGATAAAAGTGGTACCGGTTTCGGCCACTTCCGGGACATTAAAAGCCGATTGCGATTCAACCTGCAGATCCCGGTCCGCGACCATGGCACTGATTTCACGCAGTTTGCCGGCATTGTTGCTGGCGAGGACAATCCGCTGCATGGATCCGTCAGGTGGCAAGCGCCTTGTGTTGCCGGTTGAAAAGTTGATTAATGCCCTGGCGGGCGAGGGTTAACATGCTGTTGAGTTCATCCATGCTGAAGGCGTGACCCTCGGCCGTGCCCTGTAATTCGATAAATTCCCCGTTATCGTTCATGACCACGTTCATGTCCGTTTCGGCATTCGAGTCCTCGGTATAATCGAGATCCAGCACCGGCACGCCTTCGTAGATTCCGACGGAAACGGAGGCCACCGCCGCCTGGATCGGGTCCACAGTCAATTCACCTTTTTCCTGCAGGTGGCGCAGGGCATCGATAAGGGCAACGTAGGCCCCGGTAATCGAGGCAGTCCGCGTGCCGCCGTCGGCCTGGATGACATCACAGTCGAGTACCACCGTGCGCTCTCCCAGCAACTGCAGGTCGATGATTGCACGCAGTGAACGACCGATCAGGCGTTGAATCTCCATGGTGCGTCCGCCCTGCCTGCTTTGAGTCGCCTCGCGCCGCATGCGTTGACCGGTGGAGCGCGGCAGCATGCCGTATTCCGCCGTAAGCCAGCCCTGACCCTGCCCTTTCAGGAATCGCGGCACGGTATCCTCGATACTGGCGGTGCAGATAACCCGTGTACGGCCGAACTCGACCAGCACCGAACCCTCGGCATGAAAGGTGTAATTGCGTGTGAAACTGACTTCGCGTAGTTGATCGGCGGCACGGCCACTTGGTCGCATGATTTTCCCCTGTCAAAAAAGCCCCGATTATACAGAAACGGAAGATCGCCGCAGTGCATATTTGTTTCCACCCGGCGAAGCGTTAGACTTGTGTCCGAAGCAGGGACGGCATTCCAGTGCATTAAAACAATAACAAGGGGAAAACACCATGATCGCCAGCATGACGGCCTTCGGGCGCACCGAGAAGAACACTGAAATCGGTCGTGTGATCTGGGAAATCCGGTCAGTCAATCACCGTTACCTGGAGATCAGCCTGCGTCTGCCGGACGATTTGCGTATGCTGGAAAACAGTATCAGGGAACATATTTCCGGTCGCATCAACCGCGGCAAGATTGATTGCAGCCTGCGGTACGAACCGGGAGAGAACATCGATACGGGGCTTTCCGTCAATACCCGGCTGGTCCAGTCAATCCTGGAATCGGCCGACAGCATCTGGTCGTCCATTCCCGATCCCGGCAAGATCAATCCCATCGAGGTATTACGCTGGCCGGGCGTTATCAACCGCGAGACACCGGACCCGGAGGTCGTAGGCGGTCCCCTTCTGGCACAACTGGACAAGACCCTGGACATCGTTATACAGACGCGTCAACGCGAGGGCGAAAAACTCAAGGCGATGATCATGGACCGATGCAAGGCCATCAAGGATATCGTCACCGATATCAAGGAAAAACTTCCCGATATCATGACGACACTGCGCGAACGGCTGCAAAGCCGGGCGGAAGAGTTGCAGGTCGACCTGGACAATGAACGGCTGGAACAGGAAGTGGTGTTGCTTGCGCAGAAGTATGATGTCGCCGAGGAAATGGATCGGCTGGAAACACATATCGGCGAAGTGCTGGATGTACTGGAGCGCAACGAACCGGTTGGCCGGCGACTGGATTTTCTCATGCAGGAATTGCACCGCGAGGCCAATACCCTGGGTTCCAAGTCAGTACATTACGATTGCAGCAACGCATCAGTAGAACTCAAGGTGCTGATCGAACAAATGCGCGAACAGGTCCAGAATATTGAATAGTCCGCATGCCTGAAACAACCACCGACCCGGCACAGGGACACAGAGGGGCATTGTTTATTATCGCCGCGCCGTCCGGCGCCGGTAAAACCACGCTGGTAAGGGCACTGTGCGACCGGCTGCCGAACCTCCGCGTATCGATTTCCTGCACCACCCGCCCGCAACGCGAGGGGGAACAAAACGGCATCGATTACCATTTTATCGACGAGGCCACGTTCAGGGACATGGCGGCGCGCGGGTTGTTTCTCGAGTACGAACAGGTTTTCGATCATCTCTACGGCACGCCCCGGACGTGGGTGGAAGAACAAATGAACCAGGGTATCGATGTAATCCTCGAGATCGACTGGCAGGGTGCCCGCAATGTCCGGGCCGTGATGCCGGGAACCGTCAGCCTGTTCATCCTGCCGCCATCCTACGATGCCCTGGAAAAACGCTTGCGTGGACGCGGCCAGGATGATGAGACAGTCATCAGACGCCGCATGCAAGACGCCCTGGGTGAACTCTCCCATCACCGGGAATTCGATTACCTGATCATCAACAGGGACCTCGAAACCGCGCTTGCGGAAATGTCTTCCATCATCGAAGCCATCCGGGAAAACCGGCCGCTGTCCTGGCCCGACCGGGGGGATTTCGCTGACGCGCTGATAGCCGAGGGGGAAAAATTTCAGTAGACTGGGCGCCCGGTCGGGGGACCGCCCCGCCCGCAACCCGCCCGGCAAGGGCGGTTTTCAGTAACTGTATTTAATCAAGAGGATTACAAATGGCCCGCTTGACGATAGAAGATTGCCTTGAAACGGTGAACAACCGCTATGACCTGCTGATACTCGCGACCAAGCGTGCCCGGCAAATTGCCTTCGGCGCCGACCCGATGGTCGAGGAAGATAACGACAAACCCACGGTTATCGCCCTGCGCGAAATCGCGGCCGGACTGGTCACCCTGGACAATATCGACGAAATCGGCAGGCCCGCGCCGCTGGACGAATTCGAAGACAGTGAAGAGGATGTGAATTTCCCCGTCCCGGAATAGAGCATCCCGCCTGCCCGTCAATCCGGACGGTTTCTCCCCCCGAATGACAAAACGCGCCCAGATCCACGGGGCGCACTCGTTGCAATCCCGGTTTGGGACAGGTTCGAGTTAAATCCGGCCGCCCGGTTTGACATAATAAAACCATGTACCAACTTACCGACCTCACAAAACAGGTCAGCAGCTATCTGCCACGCGATCAGGTAGAAAAGATCCGGCAGGCATACACGTTCGGCGCCGAGGCCCACGAGGGCCAGCGACGCGTCAGCGGGGAACCGTATATTTACCATCCGCTCGAGGTGGCACGGATCCTGGCGGATATGCACATGGATCACCAGACGTTGATCGCGGCTCTGTTGCATGACGTCATCGAAGACACGCCGACAGTCAAGAAGGAACTGACGCAGGAATTCGGTAAAAGCGTCGCCGAGCTTGTCGACGGTGTCAGCAAGCTGACCCAGATCACTTTCGACAGTGTCGAGGAAGCCCAGGCGCACAACTTCCGCAAGATGCTCATGGCCATGAGCAATGATATCCGTGTGATCCTGCTGAAGCTTGCCGACCGCCTGCACAACATGCGCACCCTGGACGCCCTCAAGCCGGAAAAGCGCCGGCGTATTGCCCGCGAGACACTGGATATTTACGTGCCCATTGCCCAGCGACTGGGACTGAATAATATCCGCCTGGAACTGGAGGAACTCGGGTTTTCCGCCCTCTACCCGATGCGCTACCGGATCATGACGGAACAGGTCATCAAGTCGCGCGGTCATCGCAAGGAAATCATTAACAAGATCCGCAATTCCCTGAGGCGACGGTTGCGGCAGGAAAAGATACCGGCGCAAATCATCGGTCGCGAAAAACACCTGTACGGCATCTACCAGAAAATGAAAAACAACGGCCTGTCGTTCAGCGAAGTCTACGATGTTTATGCCTTTCGCATCATCGTTG
>DATIPP010000165.1:0-10540 GCA_035471825.1 Gammaproteobacteria bacterium | reverse complement strand
TCATTGCAACAGGGGTACATATAGCGGCAGCAGCCAGCAACAGGTCACCAATACCGAGAACGACGCCAATGGGTATGACTATCATCGCATCATCTGGATCAAACCCCGCGTATCCTGTGAAAGCTGCTGATCCCTGACCCAGGCGGATTTCAACAATTATTATCAATAAGAAAATCACGCTGATACAGATGCCGGAAAGGATGCTGGCGGGAATTGCAAGACTGCCCATCCAGCCATCCTGTGCCGAGATTCCGAGCGCCAGGAAGATAAAGATATTCACGATGGCATCGGTGGCCAGGTCGTAATAGGCACCGAAACGGCTGCTGCTTCCCTGAATTCTGGCAAGTTCCCCGTCGGCGCGGTCCAGTAACATGGAAAATAAAAACAGTATTGCGCCGGTAATATTTCCCGCGGTGCTATCGAGGGAGAAACAGATTGCGGCAATCACACCGCTCGCAAGTCGCCCCGTGGTGAGGTGGTTGGGTGTTACACGCGTATTCTGCAGCGGACGGACCGCTAGCCGGGAAACCCGGTGTATCCAGGTATCGTAACTCATGGACTACATCCGGCAGACGACAACCGCAAGGACAGGCAGTTGGTATTTGTTATTGTCATTACATTAATAAAGTGACCCGTGATCACCGTACAGATGCAGATTCTCAGGGTGTACTATACGGGTACACCTGGTGTTCGCGCGGTTATTGTGTCCCGCTTTCTTTTTCTATCAACCTGTTGATAACAGTAATCAGGTTCTGGTTGCTGCCGGCAAGCGCCGAGCCTGTCAGGTACTTGCCATTGACCACTACCGAGGGAACGCCGGTGATTTTGTAATTTTTGCCGATCAGGAATGCCTCTTTCAACTGGTCCTGCACTTTATCGGAATTGTAAATGCGCGTGAATTCATCTTCATCCACGCCATGCTCGGCGAAGAAATTACGCAGGCTGTCTTCACTATTGATGTTCCGCTTCTGTTTATGAATGGCATCGAAAAGCGGACCGTGGATCTCATCGACGATACCGAGTTCCTTTGCCGTATAAAATGCCCTGGCGTGCGGTATCCAGTTTTTTCCGAGTACGGCGGGCACGCGCCGGAATTCCACGTTGTCGGGTTTTTTCTTTGCCCAGTGCTCCAGGTACGGTTCCAGCGAGTAACAATGCGGGCAGCCGTACCAGAACAGTTCCAGCACCTCGATCCTGTCGCCGTTTTCCGTTGGTTGCGGCGGCTGAACGGGGAGATAATAATCCGATAAGGAACGCGAGCCGCCGGCGAAAACCGTTGCAATACCGATAGCCATGATGAAGAGTACGGCAACAATGGATTTTTTTGTCATATAACGGGATTCCCTGAATTGATCAGTTGTCGATTAAAGTTCACCGTAGGAGTGCAGGCCCGACAGAAACATGTTGACGCCCAGGAAAGCGAACAGGGTGACGAACAGGCCAACTATGGACCACCATGCCATGAGTTTCCCGTGCCATCCCTTGATCATGCGCATGTGCAACCAGGCGGCATAATTAAGCCAGACGATCAACGCCCAGGTTTCTTTCGGATCCCAGGACCAGTAACCACCCCAAGCCTCGGCCGCCCAGAGTGAACCCAGTATGGTGGCAATGGTGAAAAAAGCAAAGCCGAGTGCAATCAGCTTATACATCACATCGTCCAGTAAACCCGGAGACGGCAGGCGGGCGACGATCGGGGACCCCGGCATGCGTTTTTCGAGAGAACCCCGGATCAGAAATGCGATTCCCAGCATCGCCGCGATACTGAAACAACCGTAACCAATAAAGTTGGCCGGGACATGGATTTTCATCCAGTAACTTTTCAGCGCGGGAACCAGCGGTTCAATTTCATGCGCACCGCGATCGAAGGTATACCAGAGCAGAAACGCGACAGCGGCACTGATGATGACCAGTACGAAACTGCCCATGGCGCGGGTTTTGTAACGCTGTTCGTAAAATAGATAAATCAACGCAGAGATCAGGCAAAAAAGTATGAAGACTTCGTAAAGATTACTGACGGGTATGTGCCCAATCTCCGGATGAATAAGATAGGATTCCCACCAGCGCACCATCATGCCGGTCAGTCCCATCACAACGGCGGACCAGGTCATTGCCGTAGCAACCTTGCCGGTGAAGGAAGAATCACTGACAAGAGCGGCAATATAGGCAACGGTCGCCATAACAAACAGGGCGCTCATCCACATAATGGCGGCCTGGCTTGAAAGTATGTAATTCAGCAGAAACTGGTCGTTAACCCGTGCCAGGTTTCCGTCGTATAAAAATATGCCGGTAATACTCAGAACCGCCGTGATTACAACGAGGGGACGCACGGACCGCCAGTTCCAGCCCAGCCCGGTAACGGCAACCGCCGTTCCGCCCAGGATAATAATTTCGTAGTAATTCATGTTCTCGCGGAACAGTGACCACGCATAGACACTGCCGGCTACTATGGCGAGTGCCCAGAGCCAGTCCGTTACCCCCAGGCGACTGAGAAACGGCCTTCCTTGCGGCGTATCAAATAGCAGTTGGCTGTTCGTGTTCATTATGTTACACGCGGAAATATAAAATTTTAGAGCCCCGGAATGTTGATTGGTTGCATTTCCATTGTTACGAACCCTGTTTCAATACCCTGTCAAATTCCCCGGTCAGCCGTTGAAACTCCCGGTTGAATTCGTGCCGATGCCGGGTCCTTGAACCGGCGAGCACAACACGGGTGGATTGTCCCTCGTCCCGCAGCATGATCCATAATCTTTGATGTGGTACATAAAATAACAGGAATACGCCGCCGATTAACAGCAGAAAACCGAGATAGACAAATTGTTTTCCCGGCGTACGGGTAATCTGCAGCCCGGTGGCCTGCTTATGGTTGAATGATTCCAGTTCCAGGACAAAATTCGCCCCATACTGTGGCAGACTACCGATAGCATCAACAGCCTCTTCCAGAAACAACCGGTCTTCCTCGTCCATTATCACCGGGCCTTCCGTCTCCTGTTCCAGCAAACTCACGTAGGTTTTTTCGAGTACGGTGCGCAGGATTTTCAGATAGGCCTCTGTTACTGACTGTTGATCCTCCGCCGGGATTTGTTCCCGGATATAACGGGATATGCCGGAAAACCCGCTGTCGAGATACAGTTTCAGCAATAATGTCATGGCTGTACTGATCCCGGACCTGAACTGCTGTTGTTCCACGGATGAATTTTCCAGCGTTGCTTCCGCCGCCCTGTCGGCGATGGAACGGATTTTCTGATCGTCGTTGAGTAGCGAGTAATAGCGCAGAAAACGCCCCATAGAACCATTTTCATCAACCGGGATGTAGAGATAACGGAATTCTTCATTGGGTGAAGTACGCATGCCACTCAGGAAATAATTCCGGTCGTCGACCGTAACCGGCAACATATAATTGACATATTCCCTGGCAGTACCGTCGGTTTGCCGGATCTTGTATTGAAAGCTGGGTCCGAAATTGACGAACTTTCTGCCCGTTCCCTCTTCCGCCGGGAAGATGTTAAACCGGCGGAAATCTTCCAGTTCCAGCCGCACGTGCCCTTCGGGCGTATCCAGTTCCTTGAACTCGTTGATAGTGCCGGTGATATTGATCGTTGCGGGCCGGGAATGGTGCAATCCATGCAGTTTCAGGTCCAGCGTGGTGCCGCCATCGGCGAAACTCGCCTGGTAGATTGAGTAACCACGGTATTGCAAGGGGTGGTTAACCGAAATGGTCTTTTGCAGGGGCTCCGGCCTCTCCGGATCGTGGATGACGAGATCACTTTCAAATGATTTCGGCTGGCCACTGTCATAGTGTTCAATCCGGAAATCAACCACCTCGATCGCAAAGGGCAGTTTCTGCAGGATGTAACCGTTCGCAATATTTATGAAGGCATAATTTACTGTTGCCCCCTCGGCGATCGAAACACTGGCGCGAAATGAGCGATTGTCTTCGGGCAGTACACTTGCCTCCGGGAGTTTCGAGACGGGGCGGTTGGCCGTTTCAATCCGTGCGTCACCCGTCAGTGTTCGAATCTTTAACGGCAGGTTGCCGTCCAGCAGTCCTCCCACGCAGATAATAATGATGGCGAAATGCGTGAGCAGGTACCCGATGCGATTGGCGTGGCCTTTCATGGCCGCGATCGTTACCTGGTATTTGCCCTCCATGGTCCGTGTCCGGTAACCCGTATTCCTGAAATAATCGCTGAAGGCACTACGTAATTCCGGCACCGACCAGGTGGAGTCCCAGGTTTTATGGTGGCGCATACCCAGCAGGTTGCGCTCGTGAATGTCCTCGCGAAAACGGTTCATGCTGCGCAGAATCTCGGGACCGTTCCGGATGACACAGATACTGGTGGAGACAACCAGGAAGGTGAGAATCAGCACAAACCAGGCGCTGGCGTAAACGTCATAAAGTCCCAGTGATTTGTAGATCTCATGCCAGAACGGGCCGAACTTGATTATGTAATCCTGGTACGGCTGGTTTTGCTGCAGGAGGGTGCCGATCACGGAGGCTATCGCGATAACTATGAGCAACATGATCGCCAGGTTCATCGTCCCGGCAAACCGGAGCAGGACTGCGGTCAGTTTATTATTTGTGCCGTGGTGGCGGTTTGCGGTGCTGTCGTTGGACATGATTCCGGGGAATACAGCTGGTCAGAAGAGGGACACGGTATTAGAAACCTGTGTCCCTGCAGATGATCTCAGTAGTCAGTGCAGGCCCTGTACATATTCGGAGACGGCCTTGATCTCGTCGTCGGTCATGCGATCGACGATGGTCCGCATGACCTCGTTGATATCGTTGGTGCGCTTGTCCTGGCGAAAGGCATTCAATTGTGCCTCGGTGTAGGCGGCATGTTGCCCGCCGAGTTTCGGGTAGACCGCCAGAGGGTTACCCTGCCCGGTCGGGCCGTGACAGGCAATGCAGGCCGGGACGCCGGCCTCGAGGTTGCCGGCCCGGTATATTTTTTCACCCAGCTCCAGCATGTCCGGGTCCGTTTTGCCGTACTTGATTGACTGGCTGGCAAACCAGGACGCGAGGTCCGCCATGTCCTGTTTCGACAGGTCGGAGGCCATGGGGGACATTTGCGGGTTTTCCCGCCGTCCTTCCTTGTAGTCGGATAATTGCTTGATGATATATTGCATATGTTGCCCCGCCAGTTTCGGCCAGACGGGATTGCTGCTGTTACCGTCAAGCATGTGGCAAGCAGCGCAGACCTTGGCCTTTTCCCGGCCCGTTTCCGGATCGCCCGCCGCGGAAACACCGGAAAGGGAAAACAATAAAAGTGCAAAGAATGTGATCAGTCTGTACATTATTATTCGTTTCATCGGTCTGGAATAACAGGAGCCTTGAAGCAGCCGGGGCATTTTCCGCACGCAGGTCAGAAATTAACATTAACATCCGGATCACCCGTGCGCAATTCTATACAAGACAGGCGTTCTTGCCACCAATAAATCATCATCAGCTTCCATGAATCCCAATCCATTTGCCCGTGCCCGCTTTGTTCTGGGTGCCCATGAACTCGCTCAGTTGCCTCCGGACGAGGGAAGAGAAATTGCCATTGCCGGGCGATCCAATGTCGGCAAGTCCAGTGTTATTAACTCCATTACCGGTAATGCCAGGCTTGCGAGAACGAGTAAAACGCCGGGCCGAACACAACAGTTGAACTGTTATGCGATCGATTCAGAAAACCGGCTGATCGACCTGCCCGGTTATGGATATGCCCGGGTTCCGGAAAAGGTAAGGCGGCACTGGGGGACTGTCCTGCAGGCCTATTTCAACGAACGCTGTTCACTCTATGGCCTGTTTCTTGTCATGGATGTCCGCCATCCGCTGAAACCGTATGACTTACAAATGCTGGACTGGTGCCGTTCCGCCGGTTTACCGGTACACGTCATATTGAACAAGGCCGATAAACTGTCACGCGGGGCGGCTGCGCGAGTCCTGCAATCAGTGCGAAACGAGCTGGCGGATGATAATCCGGGCGTACAACTTTTCTCGGCGACTGATAAATCCGGCTTGGAAGAGGCCCGCGAGCGTCTGGCAGCCTGGCTGTTGCCGGGAAAAGCCTGATTCAGGAATAAAAAAACGGCCCCGGTCTGTCAAGGGGAGGAGGGCATTCCGGGGCCAAAGATACCCGGCTGGGGAGACCGGGTTACGATCCCGTTTTGGGGATAAAACGGGACTGATATTGTTACATTATTGGAAGATAAACACCTGTAAAAGTTCACTCCCATGCCCTGATATTGTGCCATGAACAATGTTTTTATACACAGATCCCGGCTGGCGCCGCCAATCGGGGTCAATTCTCCTCAACCAGACCCGCTGTATGCTATTGAAACAGGTATAACTTATTGAAGAATAAGGATTATTTATAAAGTGGTTAAATTTTAACAGATTTGTAACAGTAGCATGATAAATGCTGAAAAGAACCCACTGTTCGCAAATATTCCACAAAGTTATCCACAAAAAATGTGGATAAGGATCGATCCGTAACATCAGCAATAGCTTAACAAATCATAGTTAGAATCAGCCTTAACAATAATCGTTAAGTTGAACCACATGATGTCGCCGTGACCGGCCTGTGGACCTATTCAATAACCTTGATCCAGTCCCCTGATTCCGGTTCGCCCGAAGGATATTGGGCGTTGATAAGTCGTAATTGCGCTTCAGCAAAATCTGCCAGGGGTGACTCGGCAGCCAGCGTGTCGAAACGAGTATTTTTGTCGGCCCGGACGAGGTTCAGGCGCAACGGTTTTGCGATTTCGCGTTCCTCCCCGGTCAGCGCATGAAAGCTCTGTGCTGTTTCGAGGAAATAACGGTCGTATTGGGCGGCTTCCTGCGGGTTTTTGGTGATCCCGGCAATGATATAGGCCATGTTATTCAGGTAAATGACAGTATAACGGGCTGTGCGTCTTCCCGCCGTCGTGTTGATCGGCGCCAGGCCGGTATGTGCCGGCAGGCCGTTCACGGTGAGTGACCTGTCGTTGCTCAGGTTGCTAAGGGAAAGCCGGGTCAACATGAAATCCCTCGGGGATATCCGCTTGTTGAGATCCTGGACGCCCACCTGCATGATGGCGGTCCCGCCGGGTGCTGTTATCAGGAGCCGGTCCGGCCGGTTCTCGACCGTCCAGTCGCGCGGCATTTGCATGGCGAAACCGAGATCGGGATGGTAAAACTGCCTGTCCCGCAGTATGCCTTCCCGCGGGCTGTCGCCGAAAACCATGCCATTAATCCTTTCCAGGTAGACTTCCCGGTCCGGATCGGCGGGCACGGTGCCGCGGTATTGTTCTGCATGGGTAACCACTTCCTGCAGGCGCGTATCGTTATCCGGGTGGGTGGAGAACAGGCCGTGGTAGGTACGCGGTTCGCGTCCCTCGGCTTTAGCCGTTTCGATTTCAAACAGCTCCTGGTTTTTCAACGCACGGATAACTTCCAGCATAGCCTGCGGCTCATAATTGGTCCGTGCCAGGTATTCCGCGCCGAGGCGATCTGCCTCGAGTTCGTGTTCGCGACCGTAGCCACGCAATAGTGCTGTACCGAATAATTGCACCAGTTGATTTCCGCCGGAGTTCATGCCGGGGATAAACATTGCCCCCAGTGTGGCACCAATGTTGGCCAGTTGCGCGGCACTGTATTGCCGGACGGCGTGGCGGGCGGTGACATGCCCGATTTCGTGCCCCAGGACGGCCGCCAGTTCGGCCTCGGAATTCAGGTAACTCATCAGTCCGCGGGTGATGTAGATGTATCCGCCGGGCAGGGCAAAGGCATTGACATCCTTGCTGTCCAGCACGGTGAACCGGTAAATCAGGTTGCTGCGGTGGCTGCTGGCCGCGAGTTTTTCGCCGACTTTCTGGACGTAGGTCTGCAGGGCGGGATCATCATAGACCCTGTATTCCTGCAGTACCTGCGGGTGGGTTTGCCGGCCGAGCGCAATCTCCTGCTGCTCGGACATCAACACCAGGTCCTGTTCACCGGTTACCGGGTTGACGGCGCATGCCGCCTGCAACAGGAAGAGGACCGGCAGCAATGTTCGGATCATTTTGCGCATACTGGAATAGTAGGTTACCTGCGCAGAAAGTTCAGTTGCGCCGATGGATGATCCGGGCATAAAAAAAGCGCCCTTGAGGGACGCTTTTTTCAAAACCGCTGGTTTCCTGCAGATGTCAGGATTGCTGCATACCGTATTTACGGCGGAACTTGTCCACCCGGCCGGCCGTATCGAGCATTTTCTGCTGGCCGGTATAAAACGGATGACATTCCGAGCAGACATCGATATGCATGTCTCCACTGCTGGTGGAACGGGTTTTAAAGGTATTCCCGCAACTGCAAGCCACCGTAATTTCCTGGTACTTGGGGTGAATATCTTTTTTCATGGTTATGACCTGGCAGAGTCCGGTTCGGAAACAAGGGCGGGGAGTGTAGTGGAAACGCCTGTTGTACGCAAATTCTGTATTCAACAAGGGCACGAGGTCAGAGTTTAAACTCGGCCACGACGGGTGTATGGTCCGAGGGTCGTTCCAGAGTGCGCGGTTCAATATCGATATAGCAGGCGCGGCAATTCCCGGCCAGGGCGTGGCTGGCGAGGATGTGGTCGATCCGCAGACCGCGGTTCCGGCGGAAGGCGGCGGCACGGTAATCCCACCAGGAAAAGCTGTCGTTCGCCTGGTCGAACAACCGGAAGCAATCCTCGAGCCCGGCTTCCCGGATTTTATTGAATTCGGCGCGCTCCGGTTCACTGACCAGTACACTGTCCGCCCATTCAACAGGATCATGCACATCCCTGTCTTCCGGGGCGATATTGAAATCCCCCAGGACTATCAATTTCGGGTTTTTCGCCAGCAGATCCCTGATGACGGTCACAAGGTGTTCGAGCCAGCCGAGTTTGTAACTGTATTTTTCCGAGCCGACCTCGGATCCATTTGGCACATAAAGATTAAGAATCGTGATGTTTCCGATGTCGGTGAGCAGCACTCGTTGCTGGTTGTCCTCATAACCCGGCATGCCCTTGATGACATTTTTCGCTTTTTTCCTGCTGAGCGTGGCCACGCCGTTGTAGGTCTTCTGCCCGGTGAAAGCGGACTCGTAACCGGCATCTTTCAATTCTTCCACGGGAAATTTATCATCCGGCAACTTGGTTTCCTGCAGGGCCAACACGTCGGGTTGCACCTGTGCCAGCCATTGTAGTACGTGATCCAGCCTTACGCGCAGGGAGTTGACGTTCCAGGTTGCAATACGAAACATAAAAAAGAAAACCGGGGCAGTATACCGGCA
Organism: Gammaproteobacteria bacterium; assembly: GCA_035471825.1. Taxonomy (GTDB): domain Bacteria; phylum Pseudomonadota; class Gammaproteobacteria; order Eutrophobiales; family Eutrophobiaceae; genus DATIPP01. The sequence goes on along the minus strand of DATIPP010000165.1, from coordinate 1,281 downwards.
ATATGCCTCTAGACGCGGAAACCGCCGTGGCGCTTGCGGTTGATAAAATCCAGAACAAAGAGCCCCAGCAGGAATCCTGCCAGCAGGGTCACGCCCAGGACAATCAATATCGTCCGCCAGCCGGTTTCCTTTACATCTATATCAAGTCCCGTTCCCGGTGACGGAGTAATATTGGAGGGAACGTCCTGTTGTACGGCGAGTTTCTCCGTCAGCATACGGTTTTCAGTAATGAGTTGATCAATACGTTCCTGGTCAGCCGGCGGTGCCTTGACGTTACTGAGCTTGTTCTTCAGGCTCGCGACTTCGGCCTGCAGTTCGCCGACACGGAGTTTCTCTGACTTGTATTTTTCTTCCAGTTGTTTGTTTTCGTCCCGAAGGGTTTGCAGTTCCTCGTTGCCTGCCGTTTCCGTTGCCTGGGTTCCGTCCTCGAGACCGGCGAGTTTCAGCCGCGCCTTCTGTAGATCTTCTTCCAGTTGCTGAATCCTGAGCTCGGCCTGTTGCAGTTGGGCTTTCGTTGGCGGTTCCTCGACGAGGTACTGGTTATCCACCCAGCCTGTGATGCCGTCCGGGTCACGCACCTGGGTGAAGCCGGACTCCTTCTGCAGGACTTCAAGGGGAGTACCAGTGGGAATAACGCGAATGATTACGCTGTCGGCAGAGCGTTCCCGGTGCAGGCCGACCATTAGTCTGTCATTGATATAGGCCGTCGCCGCCTGTGCGGAAACCGGTACCAGCAGCAGGGTGCAGATGATCGGGCCATATAGATTGCATTTGTTCATAGTAATCAAATCACGCTGTGATCCCGGAATGTCGTAATAACGGTTCTATGCTGGGTTTCCTGCCACGGAATTCCACAAAGAGATCCATGGGATCGCGGGCGCCGCCCTGTTCCAGTATCGACTGCAGGAATTCTTTCCCTGTCTGCTGGTTAAAGATACCGGTTTCTTCAAACCTGGAAAAGGCATCGGCCGATAATACCTCCGCCCATTTGTAACTGTAGTAACCGGCCGCATAACCGTCGGCGAAGATGTGGGCGAAACTGTGCTGGAATCGGTTGAATGCTGGATAAGGAACGACGGCAACCTGTTCCCTGATCCTGTCAATGAGCGCCTGTATTTCATCAACGGTTGCTGTTTCATATTCGAGGTGCAATCGAAAATCGAACAGCGCGAATTCCAGTTGTCGGACCATCTGCATGCCCGACTGGTAGGTGCGGCTGGCTGCAAGGCGCGTGAATAAATCATCGTCAATGGTTTTACCGGACTTGTAATGGCGGGCCAC
>DATIPP010000164.1:0-4662 GCA_035471825.1 Gammaproteobacteria bacterium | reverse complement strand
AAGCCGCGGCGGCACAGGAAGAATTGTCACTCCCCTCTTTTGACGACACGTTGTCGCTTGCCGTTGAAGGCAACCCCGGTTCACAATACGAACTTGCCACAATGTATTACCAGGGCGATGGCGTGGAACGGGACCTGGAACAGGCCTTTATCTGGTACCGCCGCGCCGCGCAGCAAGGCAACTCGGACGCACAATTCAACCTTGGCAACATGTATTTACTCGGAGAAGGCACCAGTCAAAGCGACAGCAAGGCAAAAGACTGGTTTGAACAAGCCGCGGCCCAGGGACACGGCGCTGCCGAAGAAAACCTCGCTAATCTGCAAATTGTTGTCGCCAGCGAAGACGAAAGCCCCGCCGAGGTAATCGCGGTGGAGGAAATCCAGCCTAAGGAAACCGTCGTTGAAACTTCTGATCCGGAACCGATAAAGAAAACAGCGTCCGTCACAAAAGAGGAACTCGAAGCCGCGACGGAACCGGTAACATCGGGCGACCCGGGCGAGGACAGTTACACGCGCGGCATGGCCTATGCCTACGGTGAAGGGGCGCAGCAGAATTATGAAATGGCATTCAAGTATTTCCAGCATGCCGCAGAGCAGGGATATGTTCCCGCGCAATACCGGCTTGGCGTGGCCTACGCCAACGGTGAAGGTACGGCACAGGACTATGTTGCGGCACTTGATTGGTACCAGAAAGCGGCGCGCCAGGGTTACGCCATTGCCCAACGCAGCCTGTGCAAGATGTATCTCGAAGGCCTCGGCGTGGAACAGAACAAGCCGCTGGCTCTTGCGTGGTACAGCATCCTGGCAGAAAACGGGAACGTCATGGACACCCATCGTCGCGATCAATTGGCCCGGGAACTGACCGAGGCCGAACGGCAACAGGCCGAAAAACTGAAACAGGAATTGACGGCCAGTATCACGACGGCCAGCAGTGAATACTGACCTCCCGTCATGGTAAGTGCCTCCAAATGGTATGACATGACCCTGCGCTTCGGCAGGAGTGGTGTGTTCCTGTTTACCGCACTTGCCCGTGCCACCCTGCCCCCTTACCGGCTCTATCCAGTCATCAAGCAGATCTATTTCATCGGTGCACGTTCGTTACTGGTGATCGTGGTGGCCGGTTTGTTCGTCGGCATGGTAGTGGCATTGCAATTTCACGATACGCTGGTCCGGTTCGGTTCCGTCAGCCTGCTCGGTTCGGCAGTCGGCCTCAGCCTGATTCGCGAACTGGGTCCGGTACTGACGGCACTTATGGTGATCGGGCGGGCCGGCTCTGCGATCTGCGCCGAGATTAGTATCATGCGCACCGATCAACAAATCGATGCGCTGGAATGCATGGCCATCGATACGTACCGTTACCTGATCGCACCGAGGGTCATTGCCGGGGTTATTTCCGTCCCGTTGTTGACTGCCGTTTTTATCGTTGTCGGGATCTTCGGCGGTTACTTCGTCGGCGTGGTACTGTTTGAGGTCAGTCCCGGTGCCTATTTCCAGGGTATGTACGAAACAGTACTGCAACGCGATATTGTAATGGGCCTGACCAAGTCCGTCGTGTTCGGCCTGTTAATCGTGTGGATAGCCACGGTAAAAGGATATTATCTGCACCTGGAAGAAGACACTTTCGGCTCGGAAGGTGTCAGCAAAGTGACGACCGATGCCGTGGTGATCTCCTCGATTACGATTCTCTGTTTTGATTACCTGTTGAGCGCCATTATTCTGTAACCAAAAACATGAAAATGCAGACAATGAAAATAGAGATCATCGTGGGCCTGTTCATGATCCTGGGCCTTGCCTGTCTCGCTTACCTGGCAGTCAACCTGGGCGATGTGAAACTATTCGGTGGTAACACCTACCCGCTGCACGCACGGTTTACCTCCGTTTCGGGACTGAAGGAAGGTTCCTACGTCGAGGCAGCCGGTGTACGGATCGGCAAGGTCAGTAACATCAGCTTTGAAACCGGCAATTACCTTGCACTGGTGACAATGGAGATCGAGGACAACGTCGTTGTCGCCGAAGATGCCACCGCGTCCATACGCACTTCCGGTATCATCGGAGACAAGTTCATCAAGATCAGTCCCGGCGGATCACCGGATCAGCTGCAACCGGGCGGAGAAATAATCGAGACCGAACCCTCGATTAATCTCGAAGAACTGATCAGCAAGTATATTTTCGAATCCGGCGATTAAACCGGCACTATGGGAATGCCGGCTTGGTCGGATCGATGCCGTGATCTTCCGTGTCGGGATGATGGCTCAGGATGAGTTGCCTTATTTCATCCACCCTGTCCTTTGGGACATCCACCATCAACAGGATATGCCCCGATTTCAAATCATAGTTGAAATCCTTCAGGTAAATGTTCGGGGTACTGGTACCAATAAGCAGCCCCGATACCCAGACACTGAATACCGCTCCAACCAGGAACAGTATCAACATGAGTCCCGGCTCAATATTCATCCTGATGAAATCCCTGCCAAGATAGAGTATCAGGCCGATCAGGACGCCGGTCAGGGCACCACTGACAAGACCGACCTTGATACCGTGCCACAGGTCGGTTTTCTGGGAAGCCGCTTCCGGCAGATCCCTGAGATCGGTACCGCGTTTAACAAGAAAATGCATTTGTTCTTCACCAATTTTCGCGAGCAGAAGATCATCCTCAACCTTGCGCGCTACATCAACATCGGGGAGTACAAAGTATAATCGCCTGTTCATATGTCACCTCCTGTCAGAGGCGGGGTCCGCAGGACGCGGAACGCCAGAGAATTGTTACCAGACCCTATCTCGATATTCCCCGGGCGGAATATTGAGATAGATACTAAAAAGTTTAGGCAACCCGACGGGGTAAATAAAGTCAGTAAGACTGGTAATTACTCGCTTTCAGTGCTTTCCGGTACCGGTTCCACGTTCCCGGCGTTTTCCTGTTTGTATTTATCCACACGTCGCTTGATGTCGTTGAGCAGGCCGTCCATACCGTCATTTTTGACAATGGTAGAAAAGGTACTACGGTAATTGTTGACCAGGCTGACGCCTTCAATCACAACATCATAGGCAAACCATTTACCATCGTTGTCCTTGAGTTTATAAACAATGGGAATCTCGGTAGATTCCGTTACGATGGCAGTTTCCACTTCTGCGCGCTTTCCGTAGATAGTTTCATTTTTATAAAGGATCTCCTGGTTATCATATGATTCGATCTTGGTACGGTAGGTTTCCTCTATATATTGCGAGAAGTATTCTACGAACCGTTCACGCTCCTCCGGCGTTGCGCGCTGCCAGTTTGTAGCAAGGATGCTCTGTGACATGCTCCTGAAATCGAACCTGTCATTGATAATAACGCCGATGGCGTCCCACCTGCCTTGCTGGTCAAGCGTTTCGTCCTGGAGGATTGTTATCACCTTTTCAGTCGATTCCCTTACCTGTTCCATGGGCGTGACCCTGGGCACAGCATGCGCCCATCCCGGCACCAGTAATAATGCCAGGACTACTCCGGGGAAGAGATATTTATTCATTCTTGTATTCCACCAATGCTTGAATGAGGTCCTTCGTCCTTCATCAGTTTACCGTTTTCCGTTAGCAGATACCGTGCAAAGCGTCTCTCTTTGGCGACAACCTGATGGTTTCTGTCCGGTTTCAGCAGTTTATCAGAGGTGCAACTCAACTGACCAATTTACGATGTAATTTTATAAGCTATTGATTTTTAAGATATATTTTTACGTACTTAAGAAACCCGTTTAAATACCTGAACTGGCATGCCTTTTGCTCATATACCCATAGGTTTAATGATATTGGCTGAAATCACGGTTATGAATGTCTATAGCTGCACCTATAAAAAGAGCCAGGGCTACTGCTGCCGCAGGCATGACGCCACTTGGATGTTCGTGCCCCAGTTTGGCGAGCCCGATAGACATATTTATAAAAAAGTACCCTTTGAGGATCTGGAATTCTCGATCCCGGAGGAGAAAATCTTTGAAGCGATCTTTGAAAACAGACTCAGGCAATCCGGCCTTACAAGGCAGTTTAAAAACCTATTCAAGAAAGATGGCGCCAGAACCGTCGGCGGCAAATTATTCTGTCCAATATCAATCTGAATAATGTGCTGATTTTGTACCTCCCGATGTATATCCCCTCAGGCTGGCTTGTCCAGCCTTTTTTTTGCTCTGCAAAAATCCGTACTAGCCGAAGCAGCGTCGACCGGTTGATGGGAACTGTCATACAGGGCGGGGGGGCTCAAGTAGCACAAGGTGTTATTCTCTCCATCATTCATTTAATTGTTTTGATTAACACCTGTAGATACCCTGCATAACCACCAGCAGGGTTTTTTTATGCGCTGGTGTTATACTGCGTGGTCAAGCATTCAGCCCGAATGAACCAGAAAACAAACAGCAACCCTTCAAGGTAACACGCTGAATGACACGATACCGGTTTGCCCTTTTTTTGCTTGTCATTACCCTGGTAGCAGCTTACTTCCTGTTCGACCTGGGACAATACCTGTCCCTCGATTACGTGAAGTCACAACGGGATTTTATTTCAGAGTATTACCAGACCAACAGCCTGAAAACCGCCGCAATATTTTTCCTGGTCTACATTGCCGTCACCAGTCTCTCGTTACCCGGCGCCGCGATTCTTACACTGGCGGCAGGTGCGATATTCGGCCTGTTATGGGGTA
>DATIPP010000163.1:0-4710 GCA_035471825.1 Gammaproteobacteria bacterium | reverse complement strand
GACTACTTAAATAATGATATTGTCTGTATCACCAGGAAGATAATACATCCTGCCAGCCCCAGCCATGGAATAAACACCGGTACGGTGAATATTTTTTTCGCCGGGGCTTCCCTGCCCTTGATCCGGATCAGTCCGCCGTTGACCAGTCCGAATATGACCAGCAGTAAATAGCTGGTTGAACGCGCCAGTGTTTCGATTGGCAACCATAACGCCATCACGATAATCAGCAGTATAACCAGCAAGGTAGCGTAAACGGGTGTCCGTGTCCTTGCGGCAACGTGTCCCAGGATGGCAGGCAACCAACCCTGCCTGCCCAGGCCATAACAGACCCTGGACGCCATGATTATCTGTATCAATGCACCGTTGATAACAGCGAACATGCTGATAATGCTGATGATCACCGGTTTATCGCCCGTCACGACTTCATACACGGTTGCAAGCGGTGCGTCCGATTGCGCGAGTTGCGCGGCATCCAGCACCAGCAGGGACACGACAGCGATGATGATATACAGGATCGCCGCAATGAATAATGACAGCAAGATGGCATACGGCAGGATACGTTCCGGTGACTTCACCTCTTCCGCCACGTTTACCATGTCCTCGAAACCGACGTAGGCGTAAAACGCGAGGAAGGCACCGGCGAAAATGCCGGACCAGTTGTCGAGATGAAATGCCGGAACAAACTCCGCTGCCCGTTCAGGCAATGTCGAGAATAACGGCGCAGCGATATAGATAATCAATAACAGGCCGGCTACTTCCACCAGTGTGATAATCGCCGCAGTCCCGACCGATTCGGCAATCCCCCAGATGGCCACGGCACCGAGAATACCAATTACTGCCACGATCACCAGCCAATCCGGCAAGATGATGAATACACCAAGGTAACCGACGAAACCACGTGCAATGGTCGCAGCCGAGACAATGCCGGTCATGATGATCAGCAGGCCGACCAGGAGTGATAATTGCGAAATGCCGAATCCCTTCTGTACGTAAACCGCTTCGCCGGCGCTCAACGGGTAACGGGATGACAACTCGGCATAGGTAAATGCCGTGAGTGCCGCCAAAAGGGAGGCGGCCAGGAACGACAGGGGCGCAAACAGTCCGGCCTCGCCGGCAATCTTGCCGATCAGGATATAGATTCCGGCACCGAGGATATTCCCCAGGCCGTAAAATGTTACCAACGGCAGGGACAGGGAACGGCGGAGCGTGGCGGAGTTATCCGGCAAACTTTAAAATACCCGGTTATCAGTGTGTCCCCAGGCCGAAAGCCTCGCGCATTCGAAAACCGACCAGTTCATTGTAATAATGCACGAGGTCGTCCAGGGAAAACTTTGCATTGGCGGGACTCGGGTTGGGCGTCACGAAAACCTGCGTTTTGCCTATGGCGTTTTTCTGCGGCCCGGGCTTTACCTGGATATCGCGCCCTTCCGTGTACTTCATGTATTTTTTATACGTCGTAATGCCATGAAACCAGGCAATAGCTGGTTGATAGTGCAGTAACTTGTTTCTGAGGGCGGGCGCCCCTTCCCGGAAATCTACAGCACGCAACGCGTTACCCATCGGGGTCGGTTTCTTGACGAGATCGGTAAAACCTACCTGGTACTGGTTGAACAACAACTGCATGGCCTCTTCACCCGGTGTTACTTTATCATCGACCAGCCGTGACCGGTTCAGCGCATCCCAGAACCGGTTGCGAGGGTTGGCAAAATAATATCCCGCCTCGACCGAGACGGGGGAAGGGTTCAAACCTATGGAAACTATCCTGAGATTATGATCCAGGTAATCCGGCAACGTTTTCATCAAAACGCATTGTGAGCCACAAGCATCTGCCTGACAAGACAAGTATTATTGCTCAGCACTCACACCTTTTCCCTGTCATCTCGACCGAGCGCAGTGAGCGGAGAGATCTCCCGTGGTAACTGGTAATTGGTGATTAGTGATTAGTCCTCATCACTAACCCTTGAAACTTCTTTTCAACAGATACCAGTTACTATAGTTATTTTGCATTCAACGCCCGCGCAGCTTTCCGATAGTCTTTCTGCTTGACCCACATAAGCATGCCATAACGGCCCTTTCCCGCGGTCACGGCATCAACGGCGGTAAGATTGATTTTCGCATCGCCAAGCCGCTTGATGACCTTGTGAACGGCACCGAGTTCATCATTGCCCTGCACGAGAAACATTTTCTTGGTTTTGCTAAGGCGCCAGCCTTCCTTTTTTGCAACAGTGCGGATTTTGCCCAGCTTGTCGGCTATCAGATCAACCTGTGCCTTGCCACCACCCGATGGGAAACCGGTAAAGGCCTGCAGGCTGATACCCGCATCCCGGATCGCCTTCAGTATTTTTTCCCCCTGGCCGGCCCTGCTCGGTACCGTCATCTTGCAGTAATTCATCTTCAGAACCCTGTATGCCATCTTGCACCTCCTGTTAATCAAAATGCTGACTTTGTACAAAAAAGTCTAGTTCATAATAAAGCTATTAGCCATTAGCTAACCGATCACAGGAACATATGCTCGCGCAGTTTCTTTATAACCCAGTCCGGCGCGTCCAGGGGTAAATCGTGACCGGCGGTTGGATGGAGTTCCAGCGGCCAGCCCCATTCATTTTGTAACCTGTAACTGCAGATCGGGTCCACGAGCCGGTCGAGATCACTGGCAAGTAATAATGTCTCGCAGTTCGGGGACTCTTCATCCGGCGTAAACCGGGCCGCCGCCAGCAGTTGCCGCGTGACATTCGTGCGGCTCACCGGCCTTTTGCGCTGGATTTCGATCCACTCTTCCATGAGATCCGGATCGTCGGCGTGATGATTACTGATCAGCCTGAGCACCGCTTTCTCCCGTTTTTCCACTGACAGCCCGAAGTACGATGCAAATATTGTGGGGAGAGCGCCCAACCGCGCCCGCTGGTAAAACGGGCTGGACCCGGTACTCGTATTGATTAACACCAGTTTTTCGATACACCGCGCCGCGTCACGTTGCGACCAGTTGAGCGCTACCATGCCGCCGAGCGACAGGCCGATGACACCGTACGGCGGATCGATTTCCTGGGCATGGGCAACGACATGCTGGGTGTACTTGCGGATTATTAAAGGAGAGGCCTGCCGGTAAAATTCGCCGTTACCCGGCAGATCGATACAGTGGGCCGAGTCCACGGCAATATTGTTATTCAACACTTCGGGGAAACTTCCCCAGTGCCGACATTCCTGACCCAGCCCCCGAAGCAATATCCAGTTCATTGATGATGTTCCATAATCAGCTATCAGCTACCAGTAATAAATGCCGGATTCCATTTTTTGCCTTTAAACTTGATCAAGTTGAAAAATAATCTGCCATCCTTTCCCGCATTTTCTGATCAGGCATCACACCATAACCCGCCCCCATGTTCTCCTGCATGTGCGGGATCCGGGACGTAGCGGGAATCGCACAGGTAACCGCGGGATGCGAGACGATAAACTTCAGGAAGAATTGCGCCCAGTTTGCACAATCGATTTCCCTGGCCCATGGAGGCAAGGGCTTGTTCCTGACCGCTTTGAACAACGCGGCGCGCCGGAACGGCCGGTTGGCGATCACGGCAATACCGCGCTCGGCCGCGAGCGGAAGCAAACGTCGCTCTGCATCGCGGTCGAGGATATTATAGGTCAACTGGACGAAATCGAAATCCTCCTCCAGCAAGGCCTGTACCATTTCCTCGTGGCGGCGACCGTGCGAGGTCGTGATGCCGATGTAACGTATGCGACCTTCCGTCTTCCATTCCTTCAGGGTTTCGAGATGCGTGCGCCAGTCCAGCATGTTGTGGATCTGCATGAGATCGAAACGCTTCACGCCCCACAGACCTTTGGAAAATTCCATCTGGGATTCACCCAGTATCTTGCCCAGTATCCACACCTTGGTTGCCGAGAACAAACCGGGATGATGCTGGATCATTTCGAGGCAATGCCCGATGACTTCCTGCGAAGAACCGTACATGGGTGAGGAATCGATCATGCCGCCGCCGCGATTGAAAAAGATCTCCAGGATCTTCACGCAACGGGCGCGGTCCCGTTCATCACCGCCGACGTCGAACGTGATCCACGATCCCATACCGATAACCGGAATCTGTTCGCCGCTTGAAGGTATTGGTTTTGTCATTATGGAAGAACCGGTATTGTCACCGGCGAAAGAAATATTGAACGGCGTGAAAGAAGCAAAAGGGACAAGTGCCAGTCCACCGGCGGACTTCAGAAACGATCGACGTGATTTAATAAAAGGTATGGATTTCCTGGTACTCAATTCAACCTCGGCACATTGAAAACCGGCAAGTATTTAGAACAATTATAATGAATCATGTTCCATTTTTCAGAACCTGGCGCCCGGTTTCCAGGGGTTGTATTTCAGGCGATAAATCTTTCTGACTGGATACCGGATCGAGCCCGGCATGACAATTTTCAGATGTCGTCATTCTGATGACCGCCGGAATCCAGTTAAATAATTACACATTCAACGTTTTTACTTTTCCCTTTCAACTTTTAACTTGTTACTGTCACTATTCTTTGTATTAAAATACAGGTATAAGAATATTCAGGGAAATCACTGAATGAACGAGAAGTCTACTCAGACGGCCCTCCAGCCCGGTTATAAGCTGCACTGGTACCGGATAAAGAAGATCCTGGGCAAAGGTGCATTCGGCGTTACCTATCTCGCACACGATATCAACCTCGACCGGGAGGTGGCCA
>DATIPP010000162.1:0-8049 GCA_035471825.1 Gammaproteobacteria bacterium | reverse complement strand
CGCCATATCCGGTGCGCCGAACATCATCGGGATTAGCCAGTTTGCCAGGCCGACACCCGCGGGCATGACCGCGCCAAAGATCATGACCAAGGCATGGACGGTGGTCATGGAATTGAAAAATACGGGATCAACAAACTGCAGGCCCGGTTCAAACAATTCGGCACGTATTACCATCGCCATGGCCCCGCCGATGAAAAACATAATCAATGAAAACACCAGATACATGGTGCCGATGTCTTTATGGTTCGTGGAAAATAACCAGCGACCTATGCCCGTCGGCTTGTGATCATGGTGTTCCTCGTGCATGACTGCTTCACTCATGTGCCTACCCTCTTGAATGTCTCTGTAATTCTTTTCTCACCGATTGAATATTATCGTGCAGCTGCCACATCGGCCGGTTGCACAACATCGCCGGTTTTATTGCTCCAGGAGTTGCGCTCGTAAGTAATCACCGCGGCCAGATCAACATCATTCAATTGTTCGCTGAATGCCGGCATCAGGTTCTTGCCCTTGAGAACAAGTGAAATATGATCGGCGGCCATCCCGCCCCCTGCTATGGGGCTGCCGTCCAGCGCCGGAAAGGTTCCTGGCAGACCCTGGCCGTTGGCCATGTGACAGGAAGCACAATTGGCGCTGTAAACCTCTTTACCTTTCGCCACCAGGTCTTCCATGCTCCATTCCTTGTCGGCCCCTGCGGCCGCGGAAGCCTGTTCTTCTTTCTTCATGGCAACCCATTGCATGTACTCTTCCTCGGGGACGGCCTTCAGTACGATCGGCATGAAGCCATGGTCCTTGCCGCACAATTCCGCGCACTGGCCACGATAAGTGCCGGGCTTTGTGATAACTGCCCAGTTGTCATTGATGAAACCCGGTATGGCGTCCCGCTTCCAGCCGAGATCAGGAACCCACCAGGCATGAATCACGTCAGCGGCTGTTGTCAGTAAACGTATCTTGGTATTAATCGGCAACACGATGGGCTCGTCTACGTCGAGCAGATAATTATCCACGGTATTGGGATCGATGCTGGATCCCCGCTGGCGGGCATCATTACTGGCCTTGGAAATCGTACTGAAAAAACTTACGTCCTCATCAAGGTAGTCATACTTCCACTTCCATTGGTAACCGGTGATCTTGACCGTCATTTCGGCATCCCCGGTCTCTTCCATCTTGATCAGCGTCTTGGTGGCGGGCACGGCCATGCCGACAAGAATGAGAATCGGGATAATGGTCCAGGCGATCTCGGCAAAAGTACTGTGATGGAATTGTGCGGCAATGGCGCCTTTTGATTTCCTGTGTTTGAAGATGGACCAGAACATAACGCCGAATACCGCGACGCCGATAATCGTGACGATCCAGAGGATCAACATGTGGAGATCGTAGACTTCCTGGCTGACCGGCGTGACACCCGTGGTCATATTCAGGCCCCACTCCGCGTTGGCTGTCCCGGCCCGGAATATCGTTAACAATGAAACTGTCCCCACCAGCGAAACTTTCAGTTTATTGAAAAACATGCAGCTATCCTCAAGCAGTAAATATTTTACGTTTGTTGTAATTCTTCAGGGCCCGTTGTCTGCAGCCAGTGCCCTTTGTAATTCAAGAGCAAGGCCCTGTCGCTCCTGCTCATTCAAAAACCGTCCGATTTCGAGTTCTTTTCCATGTGACCGGACCAGCAGCCGGCTAGGATACCAGCTATTCCAGGATCGCTCTAACACAACCCTGACCCATCCCCGTTGGAACTCCTCCCGGAATTCCGGCAGTTCTCTCCCGCGTTCCACAATGATGGAATCATCATTGATGGAAATAACCTCCTGCTCTCCGCCACGCCAGGCGGTGACATACAACGCAACCCCCAATGCCAGTATTTCCAGGCCGGAAAACGGCAATATCAGGGTATATCCGATCACAAACAATCCCAACGCGATACTCAGCGTAACCGTAGCAATCAGGAGATATAACAAAAGCAGGGTGCGCCAGGGCATAGCCTGGTTGGGCCTGACAACAAACCCGGCAGTATTGCGGGAGCTACCGGCCAGGCACTGAACCACTCTCAATCACCGTTAATCTTAATCGTTATAATCTCTGTGAAACCACCAAAAGGTGATTGCAGCGTGCAATATTCCCCAATTCAGGGCGTTATTGCAAGCGCCTGTCCGCCCGCCACTTTGGCATGGCTTATTTTCCGAGCAACTCAAGTCGCACGCCTTCGGACAGTCGTGATACGTCCGGTTCCGGGAGACGAGGCAATATTCCCAGAAACGGGGACGTCAAGCGCTGCTTCAGGGCGGTGATGGTTTCGTCAGTGGTGGAGTAATGTTCATCGACGGGACTGGCAATCCATCCGGCCAGCCGACAACCGTTGATATCTACCGATTCCACTGTCAGCAGGGCATGATTGATACAACCGAGACGCAGGCCGACAACCAGCAGGACCGGCAGATTCAGGCTCTGAACTATATCGATCAATGACGTTTTGTCGCTCAGGGGCACGCGCCATCCGCCAATGCCTTCAACCACCACCACTTCCGATCGCTGTCGCAGGAACTCATATGCCGACTTTATGGCTTCGACATCCACCGGCCGGCCACATTGTTCAGCGGCAATATGTGGAGCAATGGGTGGGTTGTAGGCGCACGGGTTTATCCAATCATAAGGAAAACGTTCACTGCACAGTGACTGGATCAACAGGGCGTCCTCGTTCCTGAGTCCCCCTGCCCCCTCCTTGCAGCCGCTTGCGACCGGTTTCATACCGGCAACTCGTTTTCCCTGTTTTTTCCAGGCCCCCATCAGCGCCAGCGTGGCCCAGGTTTTACCAACTTCTGTATCGGTACCGGTAACAAAAAAACCTTGCGCGCTCATTCGTCAATCCTTTCCCCGCCGCAGGTTTTCGATTGGAACATAGGCCGTGCCTCCCTGCTTTTTTGTTATCCCTGCTGCCGGTAACCAGCCGTGTCCGTAAACGATTTCGTAGGTGGCCGGCAGTTTTCCGTCCTGGCGAAACTCCTCGTAGGCGCAAATGACCTTTTCCAGTTGTTTTTTCCCGGTCAGGCCGGAGGACCGCTCGGGATTCCTGTTCTGCGCGCCGAGTGTCTTCAGGTCACGCATTAACTGACGGCATTCGTCATAAGTCAGGGTGATAGTCTCGACATCCATCACGACGCTTTCCATTCCGGCGCGCACGAGCGCATCCCCGATATCGTGCATATCCAGGAAGCGGTTTACGTGTATCCTGTCGTCGGCCGCCATCCAGCTTTGCCGCAGTTCCGTCAACGTGTCCGGACCGAGCGTGGCAAACATGAACAATCCGCCGGGCCGTAAAACACGAGTGGTTTCAGTAAAGGCCCGGTCCAGATCGTTACACCATTGCAGCGTGAGACTGGAGAAAACCAGGTCTACGGCGGCGTTACTCACCGGCAGATACTCGGCATCTCCCGCCAGGTAGGATTGCCGGGAAAACAGGCCCTGCAGAAATCCCCGGCGTTTGGCACGAGAAACCTTCAGCATCTCCGGCGAGAGGTCCAGTTGTAACAGGTCTGCGTAGCGGTATTTGTCGGCCAGCAAGCGGGCACCTTCGCCGGTACCGCTGCCAATGTCCAGGATCCGGCCGGGACGGATTGTTACCAGGTCCAGTCGTTCCACCAGTCGCTCAACCACGGTCCGCTGCAGGACAGCATGGGCATCGTAGTCATTCGCCGCCTGGTCAAAGCCAGCGGCGACACGTTTCTTGTCAAAATCCGGCTGCATCAGGCTGCCAGTCTCATCAATGCCGATATGCTTTCCAGGAGGCCGTCGACCTGCTCCCGGGTGTGGTTTGCGCTCAGGGTAATCCGCAGCCGTGAAGTCTCGGGCGGCACCGTCGGCGGCCGAATGGCGGCGACAAAATAACCGTCCTCCCGCAGCGCCTCGCTGATCTGCACTGTGCGGCCCGCACCGCCCAGGATCACTGGCTGGATGGGGGTAGAGGAGGCCGGCACCGGCAAGCCAAGATCTGATGCTGCCTGTTTATAATGATCAATCAACGAGTGTAAATATTGACGTCTGTCCGGTTCCTCCCTGATCAGACGCAGGGATTCCCTCGCCGCGACCGCCAGGGCCGGCGGCAATGCGGTGGTGTAGATATAGGGACGGGCTGCCTGGACCAGATACTCCACGATGTCGGCGTCGCCCGCGACGAATGCCCCGTAACCCCCGAGCGCCTTGCCGAACGTCCCCATCAATATCGAAACCCCGGACGAACCAAGCCCGAAAGCTTCCAGTATTCCCGCACCGGATTCGCCCAGGACACCGAAACCGTGAGCATCATCAACCATGAGCCGCGCGCCATGACGGCGGCAGATGCCGGCGATGTCCTGCAGGGGGGCAAGATCCCCGTCCATGCTGAAAACACCGTCCGTAACCACCAGCGTGCGATCGCCTTTTGCAGAGGCCAGCATCCGTTCAAGGCCCTGGCAGTCGGCATGCGGATAACGGCGAAATCGCGCCCCCGATAAACGCGCGCCGTCGATTAACGAGGCATGATTGAGACGATCACCGATCACGTGATTGCCGCGACCCGCAAAGGTGCTGATAACAGCAAGATTGGCCATGTAACCATTGCTGAAAACCAGCGCGCGCTCCCGGCCGGTGAAAATCGCCAGCTGTTCCTCAAGTTTTGCGTGGGCCTCGCTGTGACCGCAAACCAATTGCGAAGCGCCGCTGCCGACACCGTATTCATCTACACCCCGCTTGAATGCCGCGGCGATCGCGGGATGATTGGCTAGCCCCAGGTAATCGTTGCTGCAGAAATTGATCAGCGGTTTGCCGCCGATCTCGATAACAGGGCCCTGCGGTGTCGACAGGCACCGGCGGACACGTCGCTGATTGGCGTCTTCACGATCCGCCAGCCATTGCCGAAGCGATTCATCGATGTCATTGCTCACCGCGCGTCGTCTCCATGCTCATTAAACCACGTGCGGTTATTGCAAGGGGCGTAAACCCAGTCGTTCAAACAGGCGCTGATCGTTTTCCAGTTCAGGGTTGTCTGTCGTCAGGAGCTTTTCACCGTAGAAAATTGAATTGGCGCCGGCCAGGAAACACAGGGCCTGGTTCTCGTCGTTCATATCGGTGCGTCCCGCCGAAAGGCGCACATAGGAAGCGGGCATCAGGATCCGCGCCACAGCAATCGTTCTCACGATTTCGAACGGGTCGGGTTTTTCCACCTGCGCCAGCGGTGTACCCTCGATCCGGACCAGGAGGTTGATCGGTACGCTCTCGGGATGTTTCGGCATTGTTGCCAACACCTGCAACATCGCGGCGCGGTCGGCAACGTCTTCACCCATGCCGATAATGCCGCCACAACAAACGCTCATGCCCGCCTTGCGTACTATGTCCAGCGTGTCCAGGCGATCCTGGTAATCGCGCGTGGTGATAATGGAACGATAAAATCCTTCCGAGGTGTCCAGGTTGTGGTTATAAAAATCGAGGCCGGCCCGTTTCAGTCGTTCAGCCTGTGTTTCGGTCAGCATGCCGAGCGTGGCACAGGTTTCCAGCCCCAGTTCCTTGATCGATTGCACCATGCTGGAGACCTGATCGAGATCACGGTCTTTCGGGCTGCGCCAGGCCGCACCCATGCAAAAACGGCTGGCGCCTTTATCCCTGGCCGCCCTGGCCGCGGCCAGGACTTCATCCAACGCCATCATGGATTCCGCTTTAATCCCGGTATGATAACGGGCGCTCTGCGGACAATAGGCGCAATCTTCCGGGCAACCGCCTGTCTTGATATTCAGCAGGGTGCTGAGTTGGATGGTGTTCGGATCGAAAAACTGCCGGTGCAGCGTCTGGGCATGAAATATCAGGTCATTCAGTGGCAGCGTAAACAACCGGAGGATCTCATCCTGCGACCAGTCATTCCGTAATGACCGCCCCTGTTCCGGGGCAAATTCTGTGTTTATCATGTCGTTCGACAAATCAGCGCGTCAGGAATGAGCAGGGAGCTTACACGGTCGGACATGGCAGTCAACCTCAAACAAGTCGGCAAGGTTTACAGTGGCATATTCCCGCGGCCGGATCGAATGCGCGGATTTCCAACGCTTTGTTGTCTCTGTGACGCTTCAATATTGCCGGCAGAATTCGGGATCTGCGCACCATGTGCCGCGGACCTGCCACGCAACCAGCCTGCCTGCCCCGGTTGCGCCACGCCCATGCCGGAGAACCTCCATTGCCCGGCCTGCCAGGGATCAGGGAGGCTGCCCATTGATCGTGTTTTTGCGCTCTTCCGGTATGATTACCCCGTCAATCGATTGATCCAGGCTATGAAATACCAGTCGCGGCCTGCCCTGGCACGTTTTCTTGGATACCGCCTGGCAACGGCCATCGAAGATGCCGGGGCAGTGCAGTCCGGCTGCCTGCTACCCGTGCCAATTCATCCCTTGCGACTTGCATGGCGCGGTTATAACCAGTCAATCGAGATCGCGCGCCCCGTCGCTGCTCGGCTTGGCGTTCCCCTGCTGCATTCGGCAATATGCCGTCAACGTAATACGCAACCACAGGCAAAGTTATCGCCGTCCCGGCGTCGGCGCAATGTTGCCGGGGCGTTTCGCGTCCGCGATAAATCGCTACCCGATTACGTGGTGATCGTTGATGACGTCATAACTTCCGGTGCCACGATTTTTTCATTGGCGCGAGCATTGCGGATAGCCGGGGTCCGGCGGGTCGAAGCCTGGGCGCTTGCCCGCGCTGGTAATTGAGCCTCAGGTATCGAGGTTTTCCACGGACAGGGCGTTTTTCTCGATGAATTCCCGCCGCGGTTCAACCTGGTCGCCCATCAGGGTAGTAAATATTTCGTCCGCGGCTACGGCGTCCTCGATCTTTACCTGTGACAGGGCGCGGGTTTTTGCGTCCATTGTCGTTTCCCACAACTGGTCCGGGTTCATTTCGCCCAGTCCCTTGTAGCGCTGTACGTGAAGCCCCTTGGCCGCCTCTTCCAGTAACCAGTCAAAACCCTGGCGAAGCGTGGTGATGGGACAGGATTGATCGCCGCGCTCGATCCTTGCGCCGCTGCCAAGCGTCAGCTTTTCATACAGGCCCAGCAGGTCCCGGTATTCCCGGGAAGCAAAAAACTCGGGCGAGAATACGTTGGTAATTTCAACCCCGTGGACCTTCATGGTAATGCGACCGCCGTATTCGTCCGCCTTGGTAGCGGCAAAAACCTCGGCCTCGAATTCACTTCCGCCCCCGAACTTGTCGCTCAAATGCCCGAGCAGGCCATTGAACCAATCCTTGACCGTTTGCTCGTCCCCGCATTCCTCCGCCGACAGCCGGGGCATTTTCTGCATGGCCTCGATCAACTCGAAACGGTAGCGGCGATTCAGGCTCTGCTGTGCCATGCGCATAGCGATGTAACTTTCGGACAAGTCCTTCAGCGTTTCATCGCTGACGGCCTGCTCCTTCTCGCCCGGGTACAGCCGAGCGTCATCCAGGGCCAGCTCCATCAAGTACAGGTCGCGCTGTGCCTCGTTACCCAGATAGCGCTCAGTCTTGCCGCGCTTGATCTTGTAAAGCGGCGGCTGGGCGATATAGACATACCCTTTCTCGATCAACTCGGGCATCTGCCGGTAGAAAAATGTAAGCAATAACGTCCGGATATGGGACCCGTCCACGTCTGCATCCGTCATGATAATGATGCGGTGGTAACGGAGTTTCTCGATATCAAACTCTTCCCGGCCGATTCCGCAACCAAGCGCAGTGATCAACGTGCCCACTTCCACTGAAGAGAGCATCTTGTCAAAGCGCGCTTTTTCGACATTCAGGATCTTGCCCTTCAGCGGCAGGATGGCCTGGTACCTCCTGTCCCTGCCCTGCTTCGCGGAGCCGCCGGCGGAGTCTCCTTCCACCAGGAATAGCTCGGACTTGCCCGGATCCTTCTCCTGACAATCGGCCAGTTTCCCCGGCAACCCGGCGACATCCAGTACCGTCTTGCGCCGGGTGAGTTCCCGGGCCTTGCGCGCCGCTTCCCTTGCGCGTGCCGCATCCATGATTTTTTCACAGATCACGCGGGCCTCGTTGGGGCGCTCC
>DATIPP010000161.1:0-2206 GCA_035471825.1 Gammaproteobacteria bacterium | reverse complement strand
GCCGGTCGGCGTCGGTTTGACGTCAAAGGGACCTATCGGGGTTGATGGATTGACGATAACGACGGGCAGTCCCTGTTTATCAGCCAGGTGCTGTACTTCCTGCTCCGCGAGGAATTTCGAGCGTTTGTAATGGCCCGTCATGTCGGCCAGTGTTGCAACGGAATCCTCCGTTGCCGCAATACCGTCTGACCGGGCTTTCAGCGTGGCAACGCTACTGGTATATACGATGCGTTCAACACCCGCCTCCACTGCAGCGAGCATGAGATCTCGTGTTCCCCTGACATTGATGGCATACATCGTATCCGGATCGGGTACCCACAAGCGGTAATCGGCTGCGACATGGAAAAGACGGAAGCAATTGCTGACGGCCTGTTTCAGTGAATCCGGATCACGCAGGTCGCCTTCGACGATTTCAACGGGACTGTCTTCCAGGTTTTGCCTGTTGCTTCCGGGGCGGACCATGACCCTGACGTCGTGACCCGCCGCCACCAGGCGACGCATCACGGCGGAACCCACAAACCCGCTTGCTCCGGTAACCAGTATTTTCATGACAGAAATAACATTGCGAAATTGATTGTATTCAGGCCCCACCCTGTTCTTTCATCATAACCCCGGACAACAAGGCCGGTAACACCAGTAATATGCAAACCAGTACCATGCTGATGCCTATGGTCAAAAGCACACCCATGCTGGCTGTTCCCGGATGCGGTGATAATGCAAGATTACCGATACTGAAGATGGTTGTCAGTGCACTGATGATAACGGCCCGGGCCGAGCTGGTTGCCAGCAGGCGACCGTTTTCGGGAGGTGCGTGTCGCATCCGGTGCATCATGTGGATGCCGCTATCCACGCCGATACCCAGCAGCAGGGGAAGTGCAATAACATTCGCAAAGTTCAAGGGTATGCCCAGCAATACACTCAGTGCGCCGGTAAACAGCGCTGCCAGGACCAGGGGTGTGAGGATATAGGCAACATCGATTTTATGCCGTAACAGCAATAACAGGATCAGGGTGATAACAATAAATGCATAGGTAAAAGCCTCGCGAAATGCTTTCATGACTGCATCGCCCGCTTCAATATTGATAACGGCAGGCCCGGTAACCTGCGGTGCAACAGACTGGACGTCACGGACAAATCGCCGCATTGCTTCAGTATCCATCAGGTCTTCCGCCGGATAAATCTCGAGCCGGTAGTGCCGGGACTCGCTCAGCCAGTGCGCTCGAAGCATGTCCGGAAGTGATTCAATGTTGACCTGCTCCCCCTCGAGAGAGGTCATCAGTGCTTCCAGCCGGCCGGGGAATGAAGCCAGCAGGGTCTTTTCCAGTCGCTTCAAAATTCCTGGGTCGGGACTGCCGCCGGGATCCTGCGCCAAAGATAGCAATATCCTGACCTGCTCCTGTAAATCAACAAGCAAGGGGTTGCCATGCCCGGATTCGATATGTTTCTCCAGGGAACGGGAAAAACTTTCCAGTGCAATGATGGTCTCTGCTTTTGTCGGCTTAATCCCGTCCGTAGTTACGGGCAATGTGCCGAAAAGGAGGTTCATCTCGTCGATAATAAACAGTTTTTCATCCTGGTTTTCCGGGATGAAATCTTCCAGCCAGACAACCTTCTCAACGACATCGAGATCTTCCAGGCTTTTCTTCAGTTCCTGTGCATGTTCTGCATCTTTTGCAATAAGAATGCCGGTCCAGGGTGAGGTATCGCTATCCTGCATGAGATCGATATAGGTCCTGACCGATTCATTTTCTTTCGGTTGCAGGTTAAGGGTATTGGGATCAAAGCGCAGGAAGAACAGGCTGATCAGGGAACAGACCGCGAGTACGGCAGTGATCTTCAGAATCGTACCTCGATGCGTGATCGGGAGATCCGCAAACCGGGTGCGCAAACGACAGGTTTGTGTGGTGACCGATTCGGCCCGGTAGGGAAACAAAGTCAGCAATGCAGGAAGCAATGTCAACGTAATGAATAGGCTGATGAACATACCGCTGCCGGATATCCAGCCGAGCTCTGCCACGCCGTGGTAGTCTGTCGGCATGAAAGCATAAAAACCGATGGCTGTGGTCGTGGCACAAAGCAGGAGGGATTTGCCGATATTGACTGCCGTTTTCTCCAGGGCCGGTTTCTTTTCATGCTCCTGCAAAAGTAGTTCCCGGAAACGCAGGCAATAGTGGATGGCGAAATCGATCCCCAGGCCGATATACAA
>DATIPP010000160.1:0-8042 GCA_035471825.1 Gammaproteobacteria bacterium | reverse complement strand
CGCAAACACCGCCGTCGCAACCGTGCGGAATTTCGAGATAGGTTCTAGATATCACGGTGATTTAGAATAACGTGCTTGTTCTGTGACCTGAAATGACCGGCGAGTTGCTCCGTAATATACACGGAACGATGGCGACCGCCGGTACAACCGACTGCCACACTCAGGTAACTTCTGTTGTCCGCCTCAAATACCGGTATCCATCGATCAAGAAAGTTCCTGATATCGCCTATCATATCAGAGACCGGCTTGTGTCGTTTCAGGAACTTTATCACCGGGTCATCCTTCCCGGAATGGGGGCGCAGGTTTTTCTTCCAGTGCGGGTTGGGCAGACAACGGACGTCGAATACAAAATCGGCATCCGGTGGTATGCCATGCTTGAATCCGAATGACACGAACTGGATGGAAAGTGAAGACAATGGACGCCTGGCAATGCGCTGGCGTACTTCATCACGCAGTTCGTGCATCAGCGTGTTGCTGGTATCGATGCGCATGTCGGCGAGCACAGACAGTTCCTCCATGATGCTGCGCTCGTGGTGAATTGCCGCGGTCAACGACATCGTATCGGATGAAAGCGGATGTTTGCGCCGGGTCTCGCTGAAACGCTTGGTGAGCGCATCATCGTCGGCTTCAATGAAAATCAGCTCGATTACAAGGTTTTTTTGCTTAAGCGAGGCAATCAATCCCGGCAACATGGTAATGTCAGCTTCCGGGTTGCGTGCGTCGATGCCGATAGCAATACCACCACTGACCCGGAGTGTGCCGTCGACTATCTGGCTGGCAAATGCATCCAGCAAACTGACGGGAAGATTATCGATACAATAAAAGCCGAGATCCTCCAGGGTGTTCAATGCAACTGATTTGCCCCCGCCGGAAAGCCCGCTGATAATGATGAGACGTTGTTGCTTGTCATCGTTCATGACTTGTTGTTCTGATCAATAAGTCCCTGCTGACGTCGGGTGAACTCTTCCGAGGCGTTATAGCCGCTGATGCGCAACATGTGGTTACGGGCCGCACATTCAACCAGTACGGCCAGGTTTCTGCCGGGAGCCACCGGTACGGTAATCTCGGGGATATCCATATCGAGAATACGACGGGACTTGTAACTGCCTTCCAGCCGGTCGAATTTGTTCGAAGTTTCGATATCGATCGGAACGAGATAGACGATGAGTCGCAAATATTTGTTTTGCTTGATGGCGCTATCGCCGAACAGTTCGCGGACATTAATAATTCCGAGACCGCGCACCTCGAGAAAATCCTGCAGTGCACTGGGGCAGGTGCCGTTAATAATGTCCGGAGCGATACGGGAGAAATGCGGTGCATCATCGGCCACCAGACGATGACCACGAGTGATCAATTCCAGCGCCAGTTCACTCTTGCCGATACCGGGCGGGCCGGTAAGCAGCAGGCCGATGGCATTGACCTCCATGAAAACACCGTGCAGGGTGATGACATCAGCGAACAGGTTCGCGAGATAATAATGCAGCGTGTCTGAAAGCTTGTTGCTTGGTAGTGGCGAAGTTAAAAGCGGGATACCGTTTTCATTGCATTTCCTTTTCAGGAACGTCGGCACTTCGCGAGCCTCGGAAACAATGATGCAGGCCGGCTGGTGTTTAAACAGTTCGCGAATTGCATCCTGGCGGGATATGTCCCTCAGTCCTGCAATGTAGTTCAGCTCCATGTCGCCCAGGATCTGGATCTGGTGCGGATGGATCAGGTTCAGATATCCTACGAGGGACGGCCTGCTGCGTGTTTTCGTATCATTGCCCGTGCCCGGGGTACTGTCAACATCATCATCAGCGATATGTGGCAGGTTATCCTTGCTTTCTTCCGGCAGGATAATACGTTTACTACCTTGTTGGCCGGCGATCCATTCCAGGCCGAGTTTCCGGCAGTGAATGTCAAACAGTTCCGAGACGGTTAGTTGACTGGTGATCTCTGACATTATTCTTTCCGGACGAGGAGTTCAAAGAGCCTGTCTGCTGTCGAGGCTGCTCGCAAGCGTCTTAAAAAAGCTTCTTCACTGAACATCTCTGCCAGCCTGGACAGGATTTTCAGGTGTTCATCGGTCGATTCTTCCGGCACCAGCAATGCAAAGAGCAGGTCTACAGGTTGTTGATCGATGGCATCAAAATCGACGCCCTGTTTCAGCTTCAGAAATGCGGCTGTCGGGTGTGTTATGGTGTTATGGCGGCCGTGTGGAATGGCGATGCCATGTCCGAGTCCTGTACTGCCCAGTCGTTCGCGGGCATTCAGGCAATCGAAAATTTCCGTATAGTCCAGCGAAGGGTCGGTATCGGCGATAAGCATGGATAATTGCTCAAGCGCTCCCTTTTTACTGACAGCTACTGCCTTGCACATGACACATTCCGGGCTGAGGATTTCAGCAATTGTCATTCAAGTACTCTCCGGGTTGAAATTTCAGGGAATGTGACCGTTTTACCGGCCCGTTTCCTGGTTTTTAATACCTGGCTCACCCCGGTGATGGTCGGTCAGTTTCTCCTTGTGTTTCACAAGTTGCCGGTCAAGTTTATCGATCAGGCCGTCGATTGCGGCATACATATCTTCATGTTCAGAATCGGCAAACAGGTTGCCGCGGCTGACATGTACTGTTGCCTCGGCTTTCTGGCGTTCTTTTTCCACGCTGAGAATCACGTGAATGTTGGTTACGTTATCAAAATGACGTTCAAGTTTCGCAAACTTGGTATCAACATAGTTGCGAAGTGCATCAGTAATATCTACATGATGACCTGTCAGACTGATTTGCATGACTAGCTCCCCTGCATTTGATTATGTTATTGCGATTAGATAAGTCGTTTTCTTTCATTGGACGGCGGGATCGACATGGCTTCCCGGTATTTGGCCACCGTTCTGCGAGCAACATTGATGCCCTGTGATGAAAGGGATTTTGCAATCTTGCTGTCGCTCAGTGGTTTCTCCGAGGGCTCATCGCTGATCAGTTTCTTGATCATTGCTCTGATGGCAGTTGACGAACAGGTATCTCCCTGTTCGGTGCCGACGTGGCTGGAGAAAAAATATTTCAATTCATAGATTCCACGCGGCGTGTGCATGTATTTGCGAGTCGTCACTCTTGAAATGGTGGATTCGTGCATGCCCAGGGCCTCGGCGATATCGTGCAATACCAGCGGTTTCATTGCCTCCTCGCCGTGTTCAAGAAATGCGCGTTGCCGCTCAACGATAGCGCTTGCGACCTTGAGTAATGTCTCGCTGCGGCTTTGCAGACTCTTGATAAACCATTTCGCTTCCTGAAGGTGTGTCTTTAAAGAGGTATTGTCGCTGCTGTTGTCGGCCTTGCGGATCATGTTGGCATAACTTCGGTTGACGCGTAACTGCGGAAGGGTTTCATTGTTTAATTCGACACGCCACATCCCTTTTTCTTTCCTGACGTATACGTCAGGCACGATGTACTCGGTCCTCTCCCCCTGTACCTGTGAGCCCGGGCGCGGATTCAGTCCCTGTACAACAGCGATAATTTTCTGTAATTCTTCCCGGTTGACTTTCAGCCGCCGCATTAACTGGTTATAGTCGCGCGTGCCCATAAGTTGCATGTGATGGTCGACCAGTTCCCTGGCCTTGTCCAGCCAGTGCGTGTCATCCTCGATTTGTTCCAGTTGCAGTAACAGGCATTCCCGCAGGTCCCTGGCCGCAACGCCTGGCGGATCCATGGTCTGGATCAAATGCAAAACGGCTTCGACCTCATCCAGTTCGACATCCATGTCATCGCCAAGCGATTCGAGTATGTCCTCGAGCGACACTGTCAGGTAACCGGCGTCATCCAGTGAATCGATCAGGGTAATTGCGATTGCCTTTTCCCTGTCGCCGGTCGGTGTAAGGTTCAACTGCCAGAGCAGATGTTCGCGCAATGTTTTTTCGCCGGCTTCCTGATTTTCGAACAGGCTGTTTTCGCTACTGCCGTAACCGGAAGAGGGATAATAGCTGCCGCCGTCGTAAATGTCTTCCCAGGCGCTATCGACCGGCAGGTCTTCCGGAATGTCATTCACGTCAAGATCGGATTCCCTGTCGGAAGTCTGTTTTTCAGCCGGTTGCTGCTCCGCCTGCTCCGAGTCTTCCTCGTCGATTTCCAGCATCATGTTGGACTCAAGTGCCTCCTGCACCTCCATCTGGAGTTCAACATTGGACAACTGCAACAGCCGGATAGCCTGCTGCAATTGCGGGGTCATCGTCAGGTTCTGACTAATGCGGAGTTGTAAAGACGGTTTCATACCCGATAGTTTAACGTATTAGCAGCGTATTCTGATCGTCATTGGTGAATTCCTGGCTCAGAGGTTGAATTGTTCGCCCAGATAGACCTCGCGGACCTGCCGGTTATCCAGGATGATGTCCGGCGTCCCCTCGGCGATAATCCGGCCGTCATTCACGATATAGGCACGGTCGCAGGTACCCAGCGCCTCCCGGACATTGTGATCCGTCACAAGTATGCCGATACCGTGATGGCTCAGGTAGCGCGTTATTCGTTGTATATCATTTATCGAGATGGGATCAATGCCGGCAAAAGGCTCGTCCAGCAGCAGGAACTGGGGTTCGGAAGCCAGCGCACGGGCAATCTCTACACGCCGCCGTTCACCACCTGACAGGCTGGCGCCGAGATTATCCGCCAGGTGGCTGATGTGAAATTCGTTCATCAGATTGGCCAGGCGCTTTTTCGCCCGGTTTTCATCAAGCTGGGGCCGTGTCTGCAAAATGGCCATGATGTTCTCCGCTACTGTCAGGCGCCGGAAAACGGAACTTTCCTGCGGCAAATAACCGAGCCCCAGTAATGAGCGGCGGTCCATCGGCAGGTTACTGATCTCCTCGTTATTGAGATGTATGGTGCCGGCATCGCTGGGAATCAGGCCGACAATCATGTGAAAACTGGTGGTCTTGCCAGCGCCGTTGGGACCCAGCAAGCCCACAATCTCGCCGGAATGAACATTCAGGCTGACGTCCTTGACGACCTGGCGTGAGCGGAAAGATTTGCTGAGATGTCTGGCTGACAATACGCCCATTATATGAAATGCCCTGGTAATAAAGAGGGCAATTGTTAACAGCCTATCCCGTACGGGAGAAGCGTTGCTGGAGCAGTGTGGTTTTTATCTTTATTTGTGTTAGCCCGTTTCATATCGGATATTCACAGTATGTCGTGCCGCACAATATGGCCAATGGCGACATTCCGGATCAGTTACCCTCTTTCTTTTTCGGTTGGAGTATTATTTTTACCCGGCCACTCTCTTCTGTGCCGGTTTCGTCATCTGCGGCCGACTTCTGTGTTTTTGTTTTTCCCCGTGCCTTGATCTTGCTGTGTAAAGTGTCATATTCGATCCGGTTGCCGCTGAAGCGCAGACCTTCCTGGCGAACCTCGGCATCATCGATCAGTACGATCAGGTTTTGCAGTTCATAGAACTCCATGCGCCTGGCTTCTGCTTCATCATAGACATCGCTGTTATCCGGCAACTGGCGATAGGTTGCCGGTTGTCCGACCATGACGACTGTATCCAGGTCCTTGTCTTCCGTGTAGTAAACGGTCATTTTGTCGCCGGTCATCCTGATGCTGCCCTGAGTGACGATGACATTGCCGGTGTACACCGTTACGCCTTTTTCATCATCGAGCTCTGCGGCGTTGGCCTCGATCTCGATCGGTTGTTCACTGTCGCTGGACAATGCAAGTACCGCGTTGCCGGAGGCAAGCAGCCATGGAAGCAACAGCAATCTAGCGATTGTTTTCAGGCAGTATTGTTCCACGGACATTGTTCAGTAACTCCAGTCGACTTTCTTTCAGGTAGGCGCGTACGCCGATTGCATGCACGGTGGTCTGTTTTCCGATCAGGGTTGCCGGTTCGTCGGTTTCCGCGTATTCCTCTTCCATCAGGACCTTGACGTCACTGGTGATGATTTCCAGTTCACGCTGGCCTTGCAGGTCATTTTGCCATAATTTGACATCGCCTTTTAACAAAATAACGTCATTCCCGGCCGTGACCCAGCCCTTGTCGGCGATAATGATAACCGGGGTTTTGTCGCGCCGGTAAACCTCCAGTCTCGGTTTTACCAGCTCGGTCGTGTCATCATCCCGGTAGTGGGCCATGTATTCGGCAAACAACCGGTTTTTCGGTTCACCGTCCTGCTCCATGGTTAGCGTGGAGAAGTCTTCCATGTAATAGTCGGGGTCATGCTCCAGGACAGCCTTCCTCGTGGCCGGATCGGGACCGAGGAGCTTCAATAACCAGGTGCTTCCGATGACAAGTAGCACCAGTATGACAATGAGTTTCCAGTGAAGCTTCATGCGGTATTGCAGGATAGATGCAATACGGAGTCAGGCATCCAGGTAGTTTTGTATGATGGGCTGCAATTTGCCATGAGCTGCCAGTAACAGTTCGCAGACTTCACGCGCCGCCCCCCTCCCGCCGCGGGCGGAAGTGGTCCAGTGGGCCTGTTCGATGACAACCGGGTGTGCATCGGCCACGGCGATGGCAAATCCGGACCGGCGCATGGCCGGCAGGTCGATTAAATCATCGCCGACGTAAGCGGTCTGTTCCTTTTTGACCCCTGCTCTCTGCATTAATTCAGTCACCGTTTTGCCCTTGTCGCGCTGACCCTGGTAAACAAACTCGATTCCAAGTGATGCCATTCGTTCTGCAACAATATTGGAAGTACGGGCGGTGATAACGGCGATGTGAAAACCTGCCTCGCGCAGCATGACAAGGCCGTGGCCATCGCGCACGTGGAATATTTTGTGTTCGTTGCCGTCTTCGCCCAGGATTAACCCGCCATCGGTCAGTACCCCGTCGATATCGAATATCACCAGGGCCACCTGCCGCGCCTTGTCGGTAATCGCCTGCATGGCGATCAAACCACTCTGGCCCGGAGCAGATCGTGCATGTTGAGAATACCGATCAGGCGATTGGAGTCATCGACGACGGGCAGGGCGTTGATTTTATAGTTTTCCATCATGGCCAGTGCTTCTGCCGCAAGATTGTTTCGGGT
Source organism: Gammaproteobacteria bacterium (assembly GCA_035471825.1). GTDB lineage: Bacteria > Pseudomonadota > Gammaproteobacteria > Eutrophobiales > Eutrophobiaceae > DATIPP01. The sequence goes on along the minus strand of DATIPP010000160.1, from coordinate 1,046 downwards.
CACGGATTTGAAATTACGCGTCATAACCTGTCCGACCGGGGTTGTGTGTACGTCAACGCGACTGTCGAGTGCACGCCGGACATCGCCGTCCGTAAAGACACCGAGTAATTCCAGTTCGCCGTTTACGACTGCGGTCACGCCGAAGCCCTTGCGCGTCATTTCCACCAGGGTGTCATTTAATAATGTGTCTTCCCGTACGCGCGGGATCTCGTCATCGACATGCATGATATCGCTCACCCGGAGTAACAGACGCCTGCCGAGAGAACCACCCGGGTGGGCCAGGGCAAAATCGTCAGCACTGAACCCGCGCGCTTCCAGCAAGGCAATGGCAAGCGCATCACCCATGGCCAGTGAAGCCGTGGTGCTCGCGGTCGGTGCCAGTCCCAGTGGACAGGCCTCCTTTTTAACACTTATGTTGATGTTGACCGTAGCCTCGGTGGCGAGGGTGGAGTTCGGGTTGCCGGTGAGGGTAATCAGCGGGATGTTCAGGCGCTTGATGACGGGTAGCAGCGCCATGATCTCGTCGGTCTCGCCGGAATTGGAGAGGGCGATTACCACGTCTTTTTTGGTGATCATGCCGAGATCGCCGTGGCTGGCTTCGCCCGGGTGCACGAAGAAGGCCGGTGTGCCGGTACTGGCAAGCGTGGCGGCCAGCTTGTTGCCGATATGACCGGACTTTCCCATGCCAATGACTACGGTGCGCCCTTCGCATTCCAGAATCTTCAGGCAGGCACGGGCAAAATTCTCGTCAATCCGCTCGGCCAGGTCCGCGATCGCTTCTTTCTCGGTTTCGATTACCGCGCGACCCAGCTCGATCAGTTTTTGCAGTTCGTTTTCGCTGGCCTTTGTATTCATATTCATCGGTCGGACATGTTAGCTGTGGAACAGCCAGTACTGGTAGCCGATAAAGCACAGTAACAAAACAAATCCCTCGGAACGCCTGAATTGTCCCGAGCCATGCATAAACACCATCCAGCCCATTAATAATGTCAGGCCGATCATAACCGGAAAATCCCGCAGCAGGACCTCACTGCTGAACCCGGAAG
>DATIPP010000159.1:0-2321 GCA_035471825.1 Gammaproteobacteria bacterium | reverse complement strand
CGTTGCATGACCCGTTCACCGAACAGCTGTGATTCACTGATAACCGCGAAGGGGGGATCGTCGATCTGGGCACCGTGCTCGAGAATGGAAACTGTCAGACCCAGTTGAATGCGCCGGGAAAGAAAATCATGCCAGTCGCTTACCACCGTTGGCTTGATGGCGTTTTCACTGAATAGTTCCAGCAGTGTTTCGCGCCGGCCGGCGGATTCGGCGACAAAAAGGATCCGCCCTTCAAATTCATTCAGGAATTTTTTCACGATCGCCAGCGGGTTTCCTGAACGTGCATCGATCGGTAACGGCGCCGGCAAAGTCGTGGCAAAATTGACCGCACCCGGAAGGTCTTCCTGCATCATGCTGGTAATGGCAATCCGGCTCATGGGTTTGATGCGTTCCGATACCTGCTCCGGACTGAAAAACATCTCTTCCGGCGGAAGCAAAGGCCTTTCCCTGTCGTGGCGCATTTGTTCATAACGATCGCCGATATCCTTCCAGAAAGTATCGGCAGCATCCCCGACGTTTTCATCCAGAAACAGCAGGGTATCGTCCGACAGGTAATCGAACAGGCTGTTTGTCTCCGGATAAAACAACGGCAGGTAATATTCTATGCCAGCCGGCGCAAGTCCCTGGCTGACATCCCGGTAGACGGGACACTGGTTGGGATTACCCTCGAAGCGCGCCCGCCAGCCCTGGCGAAACCGGGCAATACCTTCATCAATGAGTGCCACTTCCCGCGCCGGCAAAACATGGACGGAACTCATGGTATCCATGGATCGTTGTGATTCCGGGTCGAATTCCCGGATACTGTCTATCTCGTCATCAAACAGGTCGATCCGGAATGGTCGGGACGCACCCATAGGGAATATGTCCAGCAACGATCCACGTGTTGCCGCCTCGCCATGTTGCATGACCTGCGCGGTAAATACATAACCGGCTTCGGTCAGTTGCTTCCTGAAATCATCCAGGTCGATCTTTTGTCCCTGTTCCAGTACCAGGCTGTGCGAGAGGAGGTAATCCCTCGGCATCAGGCGATGCATGAGTGTCGTGATCGATGCCACCAGGACCACATGCCGGGCATTAGGCAAACGTGATAACGTTTTCAGGCGTTCGGAGACGATATCCTGGTAAGGTGAAAAGGGATCATAGGGCAGCGTTTCCCAGTCGGGGAACGGCAGTAATTCAAGGCCGATATCGGGATCACGAAAGAAATGCAGCTCTTCCAGCAGGCGGCTTGCACTGAGTGAATCGCGGGTCAGGATCAGCACGGGACACCCGGCACGACTCGCCGCCTGACTGACGGTCAGAGCCTTGCTGCTGCCGTACAGCCGGCCCCAGTGGTGTTCGCCCGCAACAGGATCGGGCAATGGCGGAAGCAAGGGGCTGTAACGGTTATGTTCGGACATTCTGAAAACAGTAATTCGTAATTAGTAATTCGTGAATGGTTAATTTCGATGAATAAAGCCTGTAACTGCCAGTCAGGTCATTTTATCCCACTTCCAGGTGCTCAGTACTCAGTCCTCATCACTATTATTCATTCACTAATTACTGAAGAAATTTCCTCGTTTATTTCGGACAATGCCTTTGCCGGATCATCCGCCCGTGTTATCGGTCTGCCGACAACCAGGTAATCACTGCCGGCCAGGATCGCCTCCCGGGGCGTCATGACACGTTTTTGATCGTTCCGGGAACTGCCCAGCGGGCGGATTCCCGGTGTTACCAGGCGAAAATTCCTGCCCAATGTTTCCCTTAATAACGAGGATTCGCGGGCGGAACAAACGACACCGTCCAGTGAAGCCGATTTTGCCAACCGCGCGAGTGCCAATACCTGGTCTTTAGGCGAGCGGTCAATACCGATCTCAGCAAGCGCTGCATTATCCATACTGGTCAGCACTGTCACCGCGATTAACAACGGCCGGTTTTTGAATCGATCGAGGGCGTCACGTGCCGCCTTCATCATTTCGAGTCCTCCACTGGCATGCAGGTTCATCATCCATACGCCGAGCCCGGCCGCCGCACTACAGGCAGATGCAACCGTGTTGGGAATATCGTGGTACTTGAGATCCAGGAAAATACCGTAACCATCCGCGACCAGTTCTCGAACAAGTCCCGGCCCGGCAGCGGTAAAAAGCTCCTTGCCGATTTTCAGGCGGCACTGTGCAGGATCCAGTCGTTTCGCCAGTGCCACCGCCTCCACGTCCCCGGCAAAATCCAGCGACACGATTACACGCGGGTCACTCACCTTCGACACCATGTATCGGTTTAATGGAATTCCAGGTCTTGCAACCCGGACACTGCCAATGCAGTAACTTGGCATCGAAACCACA
>DATIPP010000158.1:0-3159 GCA_035471825.1 Gammaproteobacteria bacterium | reverse complement strand
TGTTGTTGTACCGTTCCGCGATCATCGTCTCCAGGTGCTTGTTGAAGGTCTGTCTCGCTGTCTTCAGCGGGATGCGGTCCTGCGGACGTTTTGGTCCGGCAATGCAGGGTTCGACATCATCAAGATCGAGTTCGAGTACGTCGGTGTATTGTGGATCGGGAGCACCATCTTCCCGCCACAGTCCCTGTTCGCGCGCGTAGGCCTCGATCAGCGCAATCTGGTCGTCTGTTCTGCCCGAGAGTTCCAGGTAACGGATTGTCTCACCGTCAATGGGAAAGATGGCACAGGTCGATCCGAACTCCGGTGACATGTTTCCGAGCGTGGCGCGATCGGCAAGCGGAAGACCGGACAGGCCGTCACCGTAAAACTCCACGAATTTTCCGACGACACCTTTCTTGCGCAACATGTCGGTAACGGTGAGGACCAGGTCGGTGGCCGTTGCGCCTTCGGGCAGTTGACCGGACAACTTGAAGCCGATGACCTGGGGGATCAACATGCTGATCGGTTGTCCCAGCATTGCCGCCTCGGCCTCGATGCCGCCGACACCCCAGCCCAGGACCCCGAGGCCGTTGATCATCGTGGTATGCGAGTCAGTACCGACCAGTGTGTCAGGATAAGCCAGCATCGTACCGTTTTCCTCCCGGTTGAAAACGACCCGGGCCAGATATTCGAGGTTGACCTGGTGGACGATACCGGTATTGGGCGGTACGACCTTGAAGTTATCAAAAGCCTGCTGGCCCCAACGCAGGAATTTATAACGTTCCCTGTTTCGATCAAATTCAATCTCGTTGTTTTTTTTAAGTGATTGCGCGTTACCATAGGAATCGACCTGGACGGAGTGATCAATAACCATTTCCGCCGGTGACAGTGGATTGATCTTCGCCGGATCTCCGCCCAGCGAATCCATCGCTTCGCGCATGGCGGCAAGATCGACAATGGCCGGCACGCCGGTGAAATCCTGCATCAGGACACGGGCCGGTGTGAATGCAATTTCCTTGCTGGGTTCTTCGCCGGCTTCCCAGTTTGCCAGGGCCTCGATATCGGTTTTCCGTATGTTTACGTCATCCTCGCACCGCAGTAGATTTTCCAGGAGTATCTTGAGCGAAAAGGGCAGTCTGGATATATCAAACTCATCTTCCAGCGCCTTAAGGGCATAGATATCGTAGTCCTTGCCATTCACTTTCAGGGTCGTGCGGGCGTTATAGCTGTTCGTCATCGCTCACTCCATATCAGCTTCGTAAAAGAAAGCGCGGTATTATGCGTTATTTAGGCCCCGAGTCATAGGGCAGGGCGAATATCGGGATTCCGGAGCCTTCTTCAGGAGGTATGTGTGATTGTCCCGCCGCCAAGACAGGTATTCCCTTGATACAACACCACAAATTGACCGGGTGTCACCGCCCGCTGTGGCTCGTCAAAGGTTACTTCCAGGTTGTCGTCACGTATCGACGTGACGGTACAGACCTGGTCTGCCTGCCGGTAGCGGATTTTGGCAGTGCACGTAAACGGTGCGGAAGGGGGTGTTTCCGCCACCCAGTGCATATCGCTTGCCGTCAACGAACGCGAGAACAGCAGCGGGTGATCATGTCCCTGGCCAACGATCAGGGTATTATTGGAAATGTCCTTTTGAATAACGTACCAGGGTTCTTCCCCGGCACCGCTGACCCCGCCGATCCCGAGCCCCTGCCTTTGTCCGAGCGTGTAATACCAGACCCCTTCGTGCTTGCCAATGATCTTACCCTCCGTGGTTTTTATTTCTCCGGTTTCTCGCGGGATAAACCGTGAAAGAAAATCCCGGAAATGTTGTTCGCCGACAAAACAGATGCCGGTACTGTCTTTTTTGTTGAAATTTATAAAACCGGCTTTTTTCGCCAACAGCCGGACGTCGGATTTCTCCAGTCCGCCAACCGGGAAAAGTGATTGCCGTAACTGCGACTGTCCCAGCCGGCAGAGGAAATAACTCTGGTCCTTGTTGCTGTCGAGGCCTTTCAGTAATTCAAAGGTACCGCGACCTTCCTTGATACGGGCATAATGCCCGGTGGCGATGCGGTCAGCGCCCAGTTGTTTTGCATGTTCCATGAAGGCGGTGAATTTTACTTCCTGGTTGCACAACACGTCCGGGTTCGGTGTGCGGCCGTTTTTATATTCCTCGAGGAAATGGCTGAATACGTCTTCCCAGTAGGCCGAGGACAAATCAACCGTGTTCAGCGGGATACCGAGAGTATCACAAACGTGCATGGCGTCCTCGACGTCGGCCTCCCAGAGACAGCCGCCGTCCGTGCCGGACTCGTTCCAGTTTCTCATGAACAGGGCCTCGACATCGAAGCCGCGCTCCTTCAATAACAGCGCCGTCACGGATGAATCCACTCCGCCGGACAGGCCAACTATGACTTTCCGGTTTTCCATACTATTCAAACGGATTCAGGTTTTTTCGAGATAATGATGCAGTAATTCCAGCGGGTGCTGAACGCCATCCAGGTAATCATTGATACAACGCAATACCATGGGGCTGCGCAGGCGGTTTTCCAGTTCCCGTACCTCGTCCCTGTCCAGCCATACTGTGCGGATAATTTCCCGGTCAAGTTCGCGATCCGGATGATGTCTGACGGCTGTACCGGCAAAACAGAAACGCAGGTAGGTAATGTCCTGGTGCGGGTTGGGATACATATAGACACCCACCAGGCTGTGCGGTTCATATTCCCAGGCCGTTTCTTCGAGTACTTCCCGCCGGACGGCGTCGAAGAGTGTTTCATTTTCCTCGAGATGACCGGCAGGTTGATTGAAGACAACCAGGCCGTCAGCTTCTTCCTCGACCAGTAAAAACCTGTTTTCCCGCTCCACGATGGCGGCGACGGTGACATTAGGTTTCCATTGCATGTTGATTCTGGCCCTGTGTTACGCTTTACGGTTAGTTGATTGAAGAATGTTGTGTAAAATACAGATGTCTAATGTCTGAAATTAACAAATTAACATATGCAATCAGCCTTGGCATCGTCCTTGCGGTGCTCTGGTTATTGCTGTCCGGTCATTACACCGTCCTGCTTGTCGCTTTCGGCATTTTCTCGGTTACATTTGCGGTATTCGTTGCCCTGCGCATGGAGGTGGTGGACCATGAAAGCCATCCGGTGCATCTGCGTAAACGCGCCATTGTCGGTTACTGGC
>DATIPP010000157.1:0-10984 GCA_035471825.1 Gammaproteobacteria bacterium | reverse complement strand
GTAAACTCCTCCGCCGACACCTTTTCCAGGACGATACTCATGCGTTCCCGCACGGACAGTTGCTCACGCTGGATGTGATGATGGGAAAACATCTCCGCGCGGGTCAACACCTCGGCGAACACCTTGAGCAAGTGGTCAAGTGACACCTGCGGCGGTTCATGCCTTATCTCGCGGTCCGGGAACTCGGCAATTGTTCCGAAGATGTCCCGCTCGTAACGTGGCAGGTCGTCAAGATCATTGGCGGCCTGTTTGTAACGTTCGTATTCCTGCAGGCGTCGTACCAGTTCGGCGCGCGGATCCTCTTCGTCCTCCTCCTCGGCGGGCCTGGGCAGCAACATGCGTGACTTTATCTCCGCCAGCATGGCGGCCATCAACAGGTACTCGCCGGCCAGTTCCAGGTGCAATTCCTTCATCAACTCGATGTATTGCATGTACTGCGCCGTAATCTGCGCGATCGGAATATCCAGGATGTCGATATTCTGGCGTTTGATCAGATACAACAGCAGGTCGAGCGGCCCCTCGAAGGCCTCCAGGAAGATTTCCAGGGCGTCAGGGGGAATGTAGAGATCACTCGGCAGTTCGGAGACGGGTTCGCCCTGCACAATGGCGAAAGGCATTTCGGACTGGCTGCCAGTAGCTTGTTGCTGCGTCTGTTTCTCAGCCATATCGTTTATCGGGCTGCTGCCATAGATGTCATTAAACCACTGAATGGCCCGAATTAACAGTCACCGGTAGACCAGGCCGATAGCTTGCCGGACCTCGTCCAGGGATTCCCGGGCCTCGTCGCGGGCGGCATCACAACCGTCGCTGATAATGCCCTTTACGGTTTCCGGGTCCTCCAGGTATTCCTTTGCCCGTTCCCGGATCGGTGCCTGTTCTTTCAACACCGCGTCGATGAGCGGCTGCTTGCAATCCAGGCAGCCAATACCGGCTGTCCGGCAGCCTTTATACGCCCATTCCTTGACTTCCTCGTCGGAATAAACCTGGTGCAGACTCCACACCGGGCATTTTTCCGGATCACCGGGGTCCTTGCGACGTTTGCGGGCCGGATCGGTGGGCATGGTCCGTAACTTGTCCTCCACGCTGCTCGGATTTTCCCGCAGCGTGATGGTGTTGTTGTAGGACTTGGACATTTTCTGTCCGTCCGTCCCTGTCAATTTCGAGGCGGGTGTCAGCAGGGATTGCGGTTCGGGAAATATGACCTTGCCGCCTCCCTCGAGATATCCAAACAGACGTTCCTTGTCACCGATGGTGATATTTTGCTGCGCTTCCAGTAATGCCTGTGCTTTTTCCAGTGCCTGGGCATCTCCCTGTTCCTGGTAGCTGCGGCGTAACTCGTGGTACAGACGGTTATTCTTTTTACCCATTTTTTTTGCGGCCTGCTCCGCTTTCTCCTCAAAACCGGCCTCACGGCCATAGAGGAAATTGAACCGCCGCGCCACTTCGCGGGCCAGTTCCACGTGTGCCACCTGGTCCTCGCCAACCGGGACGTTTCCTGCCTTGTAGATAAGGATATCGGCGGCCTGCAGCAGGGGATAACCCAGAAAACCATAAGTGGTCAGGTCCTTGTTGCTGAGTTTTTCCTGCTGGTCCTTGTAGCTCGGCACCCGCTCCAGCCAGCTCAGCGGCGTGAACATGGACAGGAGTAAATACAACTCGGCATGTTCCGGCACGCGGGACTGGATAAACAGCTTGGCGGCCCCGGGATTGATCCCGACCGCAAGCCAGTCAACCACCATGTCGTGGACGTTCGGAGCGATTATCTCCGGGTTTTCATACTCGGTGGTCAACGCGTGCCAGTCTGCGACAAAGAAGAAACACTCGTATTCGTTCTGCAGTTTGAGCCAGTTATTCAGAACACCATGGAGATGGCCCAGATGAAGGGGACCTGTAGGCCGCATACCGGACAGGACCCGTCTGTTTGCACTACTCAAGAACTCTCCCCCGAGGAATAATCAACAAATGAATAAAATGGAATGGCCAGGCGGGCAAGTATACCCGAGTTGAACTCAACTCCCTATGCTCGCGACATCGCCGATGCCCTCACGTAACACGACCGCTTCCGGTCCGGCCAGGTCGATAATGGTGGTCGGTTCCATGCCGCCGTTGCCGCCATCGATGACAAGGTCGACCCGGCTGCCGATAACCGTATTTATCTCCTCCGGATCTGTCAACGGCAAGCTGCTGCCGGGCAATATCAGGCTGGTTGTCAGCAAGGACTCGTTAATGGCCCCGAGCAGCGCCTGAGCGATGGCGTTGTCCGGGATCCGGACACCGATGGTCTTGCGCTTGCGGTGATACAACCAGCGAGGGACATCATTACTAGCCTTTAGGATGAAGGTATACGGACCGGGCGTCAGGTTTTTCACCAGCCGGAAAGACGAATTATCCATGCGCGTGTAGCGGCCTATGACCGAAAGGTCCTGGCAGGCCAGCGTCAGTTTATGCCGGTCGTCCAGTACACGTAGCCGCTGGATACGTTGCAAGGCCTCGCGATCGCCGATACGGCAGGCCAGCGCATAGCAAGAGTCAGTGGGATAAACCACGACACCGCCCTCCTGCAGGATCAAAACAGCTTGCTTGATCAGCCGCTGCTGCGGGGTTTCCGGGTGAATATGGAAATATTGAGCCATAGAGTGCAGTGTGCTTTTTCGATATGATACCGATCAAGCATAACATCTCACTTTTATGAAATTTCTATTCGACTTTTTCCCGGTCCTGGCTTTTTTTGTCGCCTATTACATACCGGCGGACCGTACCGAGGGACTTTATGTCGCAACGGCCGTCGCGATAGTCGCCGCGTTCATCCAGGTCAGTGTCTACTGGCTTATCAACCGTCGCTTTGAAAAGATGCACCTGATAACGCTGGTCATTATACTCATCCTGGGTGCCGCCACGCTGCTGACGCGCAACAAGGAATTTTTCATGTGGAAACCGACGGCGGTGAACTGGCTGTTTGCCATCGCCTTCCTCGCCAGCCAGTTTATCGGCAAAAAAACACTGGTCCAGCGGATGATGGATCATGCCATTCAGTTACCGAAAACGGCCTGGCTGAACCTGAACCGGAGCTGGGTGGTGTTTTTCATCCTGATGGGTGCCGTGAATCTTTATGTCGCCTACAACTTCGCCGAACATATCTGGGTCAATTTCAAGTTATTCGGGATTCTCGGTTTCACATTGCTCTTTGCCATTGGTCAGGCGGTCTACATGTCGCGTTTCATGACCGAGGTAGACGAAAAAAAGGAGTAACGCATGTTTTACGCCATCATCAGCCAGGACGTTAAGGACAGCCTGGAAAAACGTAAAAAAGTACGCGATGCACACATCGCGAGACTGCAGGAACTGCAAAACGAGGGGCGCATATTGATCGCGGGGCCGCACCCGGCTATCGACAGCGAGGATCCCGGACCGGCCGGGTTTACCGGCAGCCTGATCGTCGCCGAGTTCGAATCGCTCGAGGAAGCACAGTCCTGGACGGATGCCGATCCCTACATCGAGGCCGGTGTCTACGAAAAGGTCCTCGTCAAACCCTTCAAGAAGGTTTTCCCGAATGACTGAAGGCAACCGGGTCGACATGATCCGTTCCCGCCTGGAAAAGGCGCTTGCTCCCTCCTCCCTGGAGGTCCAGGACGATTCGGAGCAACACATCGGCCATCCCGGCGCGGCGGCGGGTGGTGGTCATTTCAGTGTCCGGATCGTGTCAGATGCATTCCGGGACAAGTCCACTATCGAACGGCATCGCATGGTCTATCTTGCCGTGGACGATCTCATGCCCGCGGAGATTCATGCATTGAGTATCAGCGCATTGGCACCCGGGGAAACCTGAACCACGGGTCCTGCCGATGAAACCGTTTCTCAAATGGCCCGGCGGAAAATATCGGCAGGTCAAACGTATTTGCAGGCAACTGGGGACCGGTGAGCGCCTGGTGGAACCGTTCGTCGGTTCGGCCGCGATTTTCCTGAATTCCGATTTCAGACATTATTTACTGGCCGACAGTAACGCCGACCTGATTAATCTTTACAGGCGACTTCAGCGTGAAGGCGAAGGTTTTATCCGTTACTGCAAAAGGTATTTCAGACAGGAGAAAAACGAGAAAGATGTTTATTACCGTTTACGCGACCGGTTCAATAACTCGGGCGACAAACGTCAGAAAGCGGCCTTGTTCCTGTACCTGAACCGTCACGGTTACAACGGGCTCTGCCGGTATAACGCAAGCGGTGAGTTCAACGTGCCGTTCGGTCGTTACGACAGGCCCTACTTTCCGGAAAAGGAAATGTATTACTTCCACGAAAAATCCGCCCGTGCAGAATTCATCCATGCGAATTTTATCGCCACCATGGAACAGGTCACTACCGGTGACGTCGTCTATTGCGATCCGCCCTACGCACCGCTGAGCCGTACCGCCTACTTTACCGATTATGCTTCCGGGGGTTTCAGCTGGGACCACCAGATGGAACTGGCCGGCCGCGCCGCGGAACTGTCACGGCAGGGCAACAAGGTAGTCATCTCCAACCATGATATTGACTCCATTTCCACGCTCTATGAAGAAAACGGTGCTGATATGGACCGGTTCAAGGTACGGCGGACGATCAGTTGCCGGGCGGACAACCGTGTCAGGGTGGGTGAACTGCTTGCCGTTTTTCAACCACCGGCGGTGCTTCCATGAGTAACACGCTAGAACTGGCCACGGAATTGATCCGCCGGGAATCCGTTACACCCGAAGACGGCGGTTGCCAGGCCCTGCTGGCTGAAAGGCTCGAGACGATCGGTTTCCGGGCAGAGCACCTGCGTTATGAAGAGGTCGATAATCTCTGGATCACGCGGGGTGCAGGTTCACCCCTTTTCGTATTCGTCGGTCATACCGACGTGGTCCCTACAGGGCCGACGGAGTCCTGGTCGAGTGATCCCTTCAAGCCGGAAATACGCAACGGTTACCTCTATGGCCGGGGTGCGGCCGACATGAAAGGCAGTATCGCCGCCATGGTCACGGCCGTGGAAAGATACGTTGCGGCGCACCCGGACCATGCGGGGACGATCGCGCTGTTATTGACCAGTGACGAGGAAGGCCCGTCCGTCAACGGCACCCGCAAGGTCATCGAGGAACTTGTATCACGGGGTACGGAGATCGACTGGTGTCTGGTCGGCGAACCGACCTGCGAAAAGCAACTGGGTGACCAGCTCAAGAATGGCCGCCGCGGATCCCTGGGCGGAACCCTGCGTGTTTACGGTACGCAGGGACATGTCGCCTACCCGCACCTGGCCAGCAACCCGGTCCATTTATTCGCGCCGGTTCTGGCCGAACTCGCTGGGACGACCTGGGACAACGGCAACGAGTTCTACCCGGCTACGACATTCCAGATCTCCAACATCCACGCCGGCACCGGTGCGGACAATGTTATTCCCGGGTACATCGATGTCATGTTCAATTTCCGCTATTCAACGGAAGTCACCGAGCAGGAGCTTCGGCAACGTGTCGAAAAATTGTTACAACAAAACGGGTTGAAATATGACCTGGACTGGAAACTCTCCGGGGAACCCTTCCTGACGACCGGCGGCAAACTGCTGGATGCCGTCAGGGAGGCCGTCACTGAAATCACCGGTCTCGAGGCGGAACTGTCGACCGGCGGCGGCACGTCGGACGGCCGTTTCATCGCCCCGACCGGCGCGGAAGTGGTAGAACTCGGGCCCGTCAATACGAGCATTCACAAGATCGACGAGTGCGTCAGGGTCGAGGACCTGGATACGCTGTCCGCGATCTATGAAAAATGCCTGGATTTATTACTGAAGTAACCGGGATGGCGTATTATTATGGCAGGTGCGTAAAGCAATTATTGCATTCACCCGGATTACAAAACCATAACGATAAATGGCCTCTAAAAAGGGATTCTGGCGAAGCGACTGGTTTGTCGGCCTGGTGATTTCCATTGCCTTCCTGCTCATGGCCGGCAGCACCTGGATCAACGGCCTCGAACGTTTCGCCTACGATATTGGTGTCAGGGCGACGGCACAGGAAGCCGGGAACGACATTGCTGTTATCGCCATCGATGATGAGAGTATCGAAAACCTCGGCCGCTGGCCCTGGCCGCGCGATATCCTCGCCGGGATGATCAACCGCCTGGCTGAAGGCGGCGCCCGGGTTATCGGCAATACCATTCTGCTTTCCGAAGCCCAGATCGACCCCGGCCTGAAACAATTGAACGACATCATCGCGTTCTACGAAAATTCTGATCTGCGGTCCGCAGGCGGGCCATTACAGGAACTCGAACGGCGCCTGTACGAGGCACGCGCGGCACTGGACACCGACAGTCGCCTCGCGGAAAGCATGCAAAACGCCGGCAATGTCGTGATGGGCATGCAGTTCAATATCAGCCGCAAGGGCGCGCCGATCGGCAAACCTGACGAACCGCTGCCGGAGTATGTCCGCCGTAACCGGATAGAGAACGTCACAACCGCGGGACAGTCCGGTTCGCCGCTCCCGGTCGATGCGGCAACACCGCCGCTGGCGCAACTGGGACAGGAAACTTCCGGCATCGGGCACCTCATTAACCTGCGTGACCCGGATGGCGGCGTGCGCACGGAATTACTCACGGTGGATTACTACGGCGAAATTTATCCGTCGCTGGCATTAATGATCGCGGCACGGGGATTGAACCTTACGGCGGAAGACATCCGTCTGGAATCCGGCCGGGCCGTGCACCTCGGCAAACTCTCGATCCTGACCGATCCCATCAGCCGCATGTACCCGGCCTTTTACCAGAACCAGGGACAGCGCGAAGCGTTCCCGGTGGATTCGTTTTTTGACGTCTACACAGAAAAAGTACCTGTGGAAAAATACCAGGATCGGATTGTACTCATCGGCGCGACGGCCTTCGGGGTCGGCACCAGTTTTCCGACACCGATCGCGGAAGGCATGTCTCCCGTACTACTGCTGGCACACACGGTCGCCAGTATCCTGAACCAGGATTTCTTTGTCGTCCCCGACTGGGCCTTGATCGCCAGTGGCGCGGCCTTCCTGCTGGTCGCGTTATTTCTCATTCTGTTGTTGCCGAGACTCTCCGCCGGAATGGCGGCGCTGGTCAGCGTGGCCCTGCTGGTGGTCCTCATAGCGGTAAGCGAGTTTTTATTGATCGCGGAAGGACAATGGGTGGAACTGATGTTGCCTTCAGCGCTCCTGGTCTGCGGTTACCTGTTATTGATCAGTAAACGGTTCCTGGTCACTGAACGCGGCATGATTCGCTCGGAGGAAAAGTCCGCCGAAAGCAACCGCATGCTCGGTATACAGTTCCAGCAGCAGGGACAACTGGACATGGCACTGGAAAAATTCCGGCAATGTCCGCTCGATGACGACATGATGGAACCACTGTATAACCTGGCGCTGGATTTCGAACGCAAACGGCAGTTCAACAAGGCGGCTTCCGTGTACGAATACATGGCAACATACTCGACGAAGTACCGGGATCTCAAGGACCGCATCAAGCGCAGCAAGGCAATGCAGGACACCTTTGTTTTCGGTGGCGCGGTTACCGCCGCCGGCACCATGGTGCTGGACGTGGACGGCGTACAGAAACCCATGCTGGGCCGCTACCAGGTTGAGAAAGAACTCGGCAAAGGTGCCATGGGCACCGTCTACCAGGGCCGGGATCCCAAAATCAACCGGATCGTTGCAATCAAGACCCTGGCATTGTCCGAGGAATTCGAGGGTGACGAACTCGAGGAGGCCAAGAGTCGCTTTTTCCGTGAAGCCGAGACTGCCGGCCGTCTGACGCATCCGAACATCGTCACTATCTATGACGCCGGTGAGGAACATGACCTCGCTTACATCGCCATGGAGTTCCTCAAGGGCCACGATCTCAATCCCTTTACAAAACCCGACGGCCTGTTACCGGTGCCCCAGGTGATAAAAATGATCATGACCGCCGCTGACGCCCTCGGCTATGCACACAGCGAGAATGTTGTCCACCGTGATATCAAGCCGGCCAACATCATGTATGACCCGGAAACGGAAAAGATCAAGATCACGGACTTCGGTATAGCGCGCATCACGGATTCCAGCAAAACCAAGACCGGCATGATCCTGGGCACGCCTTCCTACATGTCACCTGAACAACTCTCGGGAAAGAAAGTATCCGGGCAATCCGATCTTTTTTCTCTCAGCATCATGTTCTTTGAACTCCTGTGCGGGCGTTTGCCGTTCGAGGGCGATTCCATGACGGCCCTGATGTTCCAGATCGCCAACGAACCGCACCCGGACATCATGGCAATCCGGGAGAACCTGCCGCCCTGCGTGGTCGCCATTCTCAACAAGGGATTGCAGAAAAACCCCGATGATCGGTTCCGGGGTGGCGAGGAAATGGCGGAATACCTGAGAAAGTGTCTCACCAGTTGTGAAACCGGATAATTCCGGGGCAGGAGATCCGGTTTCCAGGGGGTCAGGGGCCCCCTGGTTTGACAACATCCGGAGAGCGGGTTTTATCAAATAATTACCGTGAGCCTGCGTCGTTAAACCTGTGCGCCTTCAAAAGTTTACTGTTAGGGGTGAACTATTGAATTTTATTTAGTAACGGGTGAACGTCTATTGTTCTACTTCCCGGTTCTTTTGACTCCCCAGTTCTCCGCAGCCATATCATACTCGGAAGATTGATCGGCGATTGGTTCGGATTTGTCGGGATTTTCCCAGTTTTTGGCGGCAAACTCACTTTGTTTCACCACGGGTTGATCGAGACTTCTCCATTCTGCCGCGACCATACCAACATCGCCGGAAGGTTCAACAGTTTCCGGATTTGGGCCAGCAAGGCTATCCCAGTTCTCGGCAGCCATACTGCTATCACTGGAAAAGCTGCCGTCTGCCACTTTAATTTCAACAGGTCTGTCCTGGTTGCGGCTTTCGCCAGTGTTATCCGACATTCCAGTTGCATTCTGCTTGTCCGTGGTTCCAGTTGACTGTGTACCGATTCCAGAATCTGAGCATCCGGCGGCAAACATTACAACAGTCGTCAATAACAGCGATCGTTTAACAATTTGTACTGGATTTTTCATAAAATTAACTCCTAAATATAGGTAATAACCGTACACTTATAGAATTCATTAACACAGAAACCGATTGTGCACGGTTAGGTACTCCTAAGCAGATATACTATGCAAATGACCCTGCCTATTCCGTGCGCTAGCACACATAAAACAGTTTATCGGTGAGTGAGCACAACAAAAAAAACCGCCGGTATTTGAAAACGGCGGTTTAATTTTGTAATTTAATACTGCTATTGTTTACTAATCTACAATGAAGTCTACACGACGGTTCTCGGCGCGGCCGGCATCGGTTTGATTACTGGCAATCGGCTGGCTTTCACCACGGCCATAGACTGTTAGACGGCTGGAATTGACATCACGAGCGGCGAGATAGTCATATACCGCCCTGGCACGGCGATCAGAGAGGTCATTGTTATAGGCATCTGAACCAATGCTGTCGGTATGGCCAACGATTGCAACATTGCTGTCGCGATTGTCGCGCAGTACACGAACGGCCTCATCCAGGGTTGATTTTGCTGAGTCACGCAAAGTGGATTTGTCGAAAGCGAAATGCACACCATCAATGGTATAGAGAATGGTGCCCGTATCCGAATCTACCACCTGAACCGGAGGTTCCGGAGCCGGTGTCACGGCAGTCTCGGCCACGGCCACATGTTGTGGATCACATTTCATATTTCTCTCAGTATCAGGAAAGCCAGAACGCCAGCATTCTCCGAAACCGGATCTCCAGACCATACTGTCATTGTTTTCCCAAACGCCAAGTTTGATGTCATCGGCAACTGCTTCGTGACTTTCCATGGCAATACCTGCTGAAAATACCAGCAGTATGGCACTAGCGAATGTGCTGTGCCGACGTAAATCCATAAAATTCTTTAACTTCGATATGTATAATTTAATCATGATGCTACTCCTCACTTACATTAATGACCCCACAAATGTTGCGAGGTCACATATTTTTCCTGTCCGTCAAGTTGACCGGAATGCCGCTACATTAATCCAGACACAGGATTAAATCTGTTCGCTGACGCACATAAAACAGTATCGGGGTTGTCACAATGCTTCCCTCATTGCGCAGGAATTACGCAAACGTTTTTGTAAACTGATCAATAATCTCTCCCGGCAAGCGGATCAGGTTCTTTATTTTTGGACCGGACTTAAGGCATTACGGGGTGGTATGCAGGAGCAAGGTTGAATCCGTGCGATGGCGCGCACAGGCCTGAACCTGTCTCAAAATCTGTCCCCCTCCCCTGGCGGGAAGGGCTGTAGGGGGAGGCATCTGACGATATAAGTCTTTGAGTTTTAAAGTATAAGCAGTTTTCTGGAGAGGTTCTGGTTATTGATGTCATCTGATAAACTCCCACGGGCTTACGCCCGGGGGTTTACTGGTGCGCTAACAAAAACTGTTTCCGTATCAGGCATTGCGTGGTAATGTGCGTTACCGCACATAACCAGTAGCGGTTCTGCTATATTTATATCACTGGAAACCCATATGCCCGAAACACCTATGCCGCAACAAAATCATCTTTTGGCAGCCTTGCCTGTCGAAGTTCAGGATCGCCTGTTCCCTCAACTCGAATATATGCCAATGTCGCTGGGCCAGATTATATATGAATCCGGTGATGCCATGCGTTACGTTTATTTCCCGACTGACTCCATCATCTCGCTGCTTTATGTCATGGAAGACGGTGATTCAGCAGAAATCTCGGTGGTGGGCAACGAAGGCGTTGTTGGCGTTGCCCTGTTCATGGGCGGCGAAAGCACCCCGAGCCGGGCGATCGTGCAAAGTAGTGGCGGTTCATATCGCTTATCGAGAGCTAATCTCAAGAAAGAGTTCTATCGCCACGAGGAGTTTCAACAGTTGCTGCTGCGTTATACGCAGGCACTGATCACGCAAATGGCCCAGACCGCCGTCTGCAACCGGCACCACTCCATCAATCAGCAGTTGTGCCGCTGGCT
>DATIPP010000156.1:0-14207 GCA_035471825.1 Gammaproteobacteria bacterium | reverse complement strand
GGCAAAATCAATCCGGTGTGTTTGTAACGGTTACGGGCCGCGTGGTCCGGTTGCTGGGTGATGATAATGAAGGAGACAGGCATCAACGCTTCATTCTGGAACTCGATTCGGGACAGACACTACTGATCAGTCACAATATCGATCTTGCGCCGCGCATCAATAACCTGGAAATATCGGATCGTGTGATACTGAGAGGCGAATATGAATGGAACGAGAAAGGCGGTGTTATACACTGGACGCATCATGATCCGGACAACCGTCATGCCGGCGGGTGGATCGAGCACGAAGGCAGGCGGTACCATTAGAAAAACGTTTTATTGAGAATCCGACGATATGATCCGCGAACTGCATTTTTTATTATTCCCGGCCACGTTACTGCTGATGTCTGTAGTTCCGAACGTACAGGCAAGCCCGGACAATATGCCCGATGTCAGCGGTGAATGGGTGAATCTCGACAAGCAGGAAATGCCCACCGGTGCGATCGTGACGATAAAACAGGAGGGCCGGGATATAAGCGGTAAATTCACAGACCGGAAGGCAGGCAGGATCCTCGTGGATGCCGATTTGATTGGCTACGTGGAAACGGACGGTACTGTCATCTTCGATGTGTATTTCGGCCGTGTCACCTCGACCAACCGGCTGCAGCTTTCCGGCGAAGGGAACATGTTGACCGGATCTTTCACCAATACCATCGGGGGAGAGGGAAATGTCACATTACGCCGGAAGCGGTAAGGGTCATCCATACCCGCCGGGCAGCACGTAACCGGGATCCGGGTTTATAGATGTGCGGCCGCTACACACTCTACAGCAATGGCAGGGAACTCGAACACTATTACGGTACCGGTGCCTGCCCGCAGTTCAAACAAAGTTATAATATCGTTCCTTCGACAGACTGTCCCGTAATCCGTCTCGACAAGGATCAAAAACGGGAGATTGCCTTGTGTAACTGGGGATTAGTCCCTCGCTGGGCGAAATCCGGCAGCAAGATCAGACCGATCAACGCCAAGGCGGAAACCGTCGGCAAGAAACCGTTTTTCAGGCACGCTTTCAAACAACAACGTTGCCTGGTGCCTGCAAACGGTTTTTATGAATGGAAAGGCACCAGCGGTAACAAGCAACCGTATTACATCAAACCGGTCGGTAAAGTCTTCTTCAGTTTTGCCGGACTCTGGGACCACTGGGAAAGCCCGGAAGAGAACATTGAATCATTCACCATTATTACCACCCGGGCCAATCGAGTTATGTCGCCCATACATTCCAGGATGCCGGTTATCCTTGCCGCGGACAACCTGGATAAATGGCTGCACGAGGGTGGCAAGGAATTGCTTGAACATTGTCCCGATGATCAAATCGAGATCACTGTAGTGTCCACACGGGTCAACCGGCCGACGCACGACTCGGCGGATCTCATAAGACCGGGCCGGGAACACGGAGAAGGTTTATGATGATTGCAGGACCACGTCGGGAGAGTGCACCATGACTGATTCCACAAGCGGGGGCTGTGCATGCGGCGCTGTGCGTTACCGGTTTGCCGGAGAACCGGTTGTTACCTACAAATGCTATTGCACGCATTGCCAGCGGGCGGGTGGAAGCGGATACCTGCCGATCATGTGGGTGGCGGCCCGCTACTTTGATGTGCTCTCGGGTGAACTGCGGTTTTATTACGCCGAAGGGGACGCCGGCCGCAAGGTGGGTCGTGGTTTCTGCACCGAGTGTGGTTCGCCGGTTTACGGCGAAATTAAGGTACCGGGGATCGTGCCGGTCATAGCCTCGAGCCTGGACGATCCGGAACGCTATCGCGCTTCCATGCAGATCTGGACCGGCAGTGCCCGTTCCTGGGACGTGCTGGATCCCAAACTGAAAAGTTACGAAACCCAGTTTTCCACCGAAGAAGTCAGGGAATGGCTGGATGCGTTACGTGCGAGAAATCGGAAAGGCAGTGATTAACCGCATAAAATCATATCTGACAGCCGGTTTTAAAAATATATTTCAGTGACTGCTAATAATATCACCAACGACTACCATCGGTTCGATATACGCTGTGCCGTGAAACGCGTATTAATCCTGTTATTGTTTGTCACTGCCTGCAGTGAACCGACCGAGTTTGACAAAGCGATGGAGGCCTTCAATGCCGGCGAGTATGCCGAGGCGATGAAGACCTTCGAATCACTTGCAGAAACGGGACACGCCCGGGCGCAATACATGCTTGGCGATATGTATGCCAATGGAACCGGTGTAGATCAGGACCATGCAAAGGCGGCCGAATATTATCTCCCGGCGGCGGAACAGGGCATTGCTGACGCCCAGGCCGGGCTTGCCCATCTTTATTTCCGGGGGCTCGGCGTCAAGGAAGATGCCTGGGAAGCGATGAAATGGTCACGCAAGGCCGCCGTTCAGGGCAATGCGCAGGCGGAAGCGATTATTGGTTACCTCTTTCATCATGGCATTGGTGTGCAGCAGGATCATGATGAAGCTCTAAAGTGGTATATGAAATCCGCCAACAAGGGATGGCCCAGCGCCATGCATGACCTGGGCGTCATGTATCAGAACGGCAGCGGCGTTGAAAAGGATTATGCAACGGCCATCGACTGGTACCGCAAGTCCGCAGACGCGGGCTATCTTCCTTCGCAGAACAACCTGGTCTATATGTATACCCAGGGTATGGGAATACCGTCGGACAAGAAAGCGGCCATTGCCTGGTTAATTGATGCAGCGGAAAGCGGTCACGTGACGGCCCAGTATATGCTGGGACTCAAGTACCGTTACGGCGAGGGCGTGCAGCGTAATCCGGTCAGGGCCTATGCCTGGCTGGGTGTCGCATCCGCCGGTGGTTTTGAGTCTGCTCAGAACATGCGTCTTTTACTCGAAAAGACATTGAACAGTGAAGAATTGAAACAGGCGCGCTCACTGGCGCGAAATCTATGGGAAAAATACGGCAACCGTCAGGAGGAAGAAGAATAGTTACAGGGAAATCTGTTTACACCTTATGTCGATAATACAATGTCAGCCATGAAAGCAATGTTACTTGAATCCATCGGTGATCCGCTCAGGCCCGCCGAAGTCGAAAAACCGGATTGCGGGCCGGGACAGGTCCTGCTCAAGGTCGAGGCCTGCGCGGTATGCCGTACAGATCTGCACGTTGTTGACGGCGATCTGAAAGAACCGGAATTGCCGCTCATACCCGGGCACGAGATCGTGGGGGAAGTGGTTGCAACGGGAGACAGGGTTGACGGCTTGCAGGTCGGCGACCGGGCCGGCGTACCGTGGCTGGGTTATACTTGTGGCGAATGCCGGTTTTGCCGTAACGGCCAGGAAAACCTGTGCGACAAGGCCCGCTTCACCGGTTACCAGATCAACGGCGGCTACGCGGAATATACCGTAGCCGATCACCGCTATGCCTTTCCGATGGATAAAAACATGCCGGCCGTGGACATGGCCCCCCTGTTGTGTGCCGGGTTGATTGGATACCGTTCGCTGCGCATGGCGGGCGATGCACCGAAACTCGGGATTTACGGTTTCGGTGCGGCCGCGCATATTGTCAGCCAGGTCGCCGTTTACCAGGACCGGGAAATTTATGCCTTTACGCGCGCGGGTGATACGGCGGCCCAGGAGTTTGCAAAAGAACTGGGCGCAGTCTGGGCCGGTTCATCCGAAGAACCGCCACCGGAAACACTCGATGCCGCGATCATATTCGCCCCCGTCGGGGATCTTGTGCCCCTGGCATTAAAGGCTGTCAGTAAAGGGGGCGTTGTTGTTTGCGCCGGCATTCACATGTCGGACATTCCCTCGTTTCCCTACCACATTCTCTGGGGCGAACGTGTCGTGCGTTCCGTCGCCAACCTGACGCGCAGGGACGGCGAGGAGTTCCTGCGACTGGCTCCGAAAATCCCCGTAAAGACGCATACGGAACCCTGTAAACTGGAACAGGCGAACGAGGCATTGACGAAACTGCGTAACGGGGAATTGCAGGGCGCCGCCGTGCTGACCATGGAAGAATGAAACTTTCCACAGGGATATATGGCCTATAATTAAATACGGGGCAGTAAGCGGGGGTACGATTATGAAATCCCGGTCATTATCTATACTATGTATTGTTGTCATTCTGTTTTTCCTGGCAGGTCATGGCGCTTATGCAGGGAAAGTCTATCAATGGACAGACGAGGAGGGCGGATTGCATCTAAGCAATGTTCCCGAAGAAGATGCAAGGACCACAGTTGTCTACGCAAAGGCCGGTGGTGAAAAGATCTATCGGTGGATAGACGATGAAAACGGTGTGCATTTCAGTGATACGCCGCCTGCAGGAACCGCTGTTGTTGATGTAAATGAAATCAAGATGACTGAATATGATACGTCAGTCGTCGATCCGCAACGATATTCCATCGTCAAGCAGGCCGAACGCATGGCGGAAAGCCGCCGACGGCTGGAAGAAGAACGCCTGATTGAAAAACAGATTCGCCTGGAAGAACGAAGAATCGCGGAGGAGATGGAAATCATGCAGCTGAACGAATTACTGAGAGAACAGGGATACGGCCAGAGACCGTATGGCTTCCCCTATGCCCGTGTTTATTGATGATAACGGGAAATATGGACGGGGAAGCGCAGATTACCTTTTGTTAACATCAACGGGGTCGTTCACGTTCGCGGATTTCAACGTCAATCCGATCAACTTCATCGATACTTTCGGCAGGGATAGTGATCGAACGTCGGCTTTCTTTTGTTTCGTTAGCCCGTAAAATTACGATATCTGTTATTTTTTGCATTACTTGTTCATCCTTGTCGAGTAATTTTATATTTAGCGTGCCGTCATAGGCTTCCTCACAATTATTCTGTACTGTCGCGGACCACTCAGCAGTGACCAGGCCGTAGTCCGATCGCTTCTCGTCCAGTGACTCCTCACTGAGTACCAGGCATTCTGCATATACACTTACCGGTAACAGGGCGTATGCCAGTATCAATACAGTAAAAACACGTTTAACCATATGAATAAAAAAATAAAACGGTGGTATTAATATATACAACTAATCAAAACATAACGGCAATATTCCGGACAGGATTATCCGCCAGTCTGATCATTGATGGGTTTAAATAGTTATAAATAATATTCCGGTAGTTTAACATATGATTGATTTGTAAATATATGCGTATAAAAAGGAACCTGCATCCGGTCATGGTAAAACCTGCAGGAAACGCTGTCGGTGAGATCGGATATGGAATACCTGAAACAGGAAATGGTGCGGATACAGTCCTGACTCAAGGTTATCCAGGAAACCACCCGGCATATTGACGAGAAACTGGCGCTGCTGGAATAAAAATCATGCGCGGCCATTGAAATGGCCGCTGTTAATTGAATTTCAAGAATCAGTTTCCCTTATATATCCGGGAAAAGCGAACGGGATGGCTTTTTAACCCGCTGATGACTACACTGTTTATACGTGCCGTTTACTCACTGCCCAGTTTTGGAAAAGTAAACATATAGTCCTGGTTTGCCAGTGGCTTGTGACAACTCGCGCAATCAAGGTCGTTGTCTTTCGGGTTACCGGCTGGATCATAGAGTGCGAAACCCCAGTTACCCGCACGTTCATCGGCTGAATAGGCCTCGTCCCAGTCGCTGCGTTTTTCCATCACGGCAACTGCCGCCAGCTTCGATTTCCTGAAAACCCCGTCCGGTCCGGTTATCGGGTTGCCGTTTTCATCGACTTCGGGTTTATAGACTTCCATGGTGATGATCGAACCGTCTGACAGCTTACCGTTTTTCGCGCTGTTTATCGCGATATCATTCGCATACATATCGGCAACCTGTTTTCCGTTTTGCCGGTTCTGGGTGGAATAATGCTTAAACGAATCCTTGTACCCGTCCGGGAATGAAACAAATTCGGGATTTCCACCGGCCAGGGCAACCAGGGAAATGACCGCCAATAATGTAATACTGCCGATTTTTTTCATTACAATCCTCCAAAGATCGGTGACCTTGATTATAGATGTATTTAAAATACATGTTTATGTTACAGTACTGTAAAAGATCACCAATTGAATGTCCACTCGAATTCAGATAGCGAACAACAGGTAATACACGCATGCATCTCACACGACATTCGGACTATGCGCTACGGGTCCTGATCTACCTGGCTCTCAATAGGGAGGAAATCTGCAATATCAGTGAGATAGCACAATCATTTAATGTATCGAGGAACCACCTGGTCAAGGTAGTGCATCAGCTTGTCAGATTGGGATATATCCATTCTATCCGGGGACGTGGCGGAGGGATTGAATTGTCACGGGCACCGGGGGAGATCCGGGTAGGGGAGGTTGTCCGGAAGACGGTGAAGAACCTGGAAGTCATCAACTGCCGAAAACCGTATTGCCCGATCCTGCCGTCATGCCGGCTGAAACGCGCCCTCAACGATGCGACTGCCGCGTTTCTGCAAACACTGGATTCCTGGACGCTTGCCGATTTGACGCGGGACAAAACCAGGCTGCGGAACCTGATGACCAAGTAATCGGGACAGGAAACTTTCTCCCCGGCAGGGTTATATGTTTTATTATCAGGAGGAAGTTGGTCTTTTATAATAATCCTGCAGTGACAGGACCGGGAATTTCATACTGATGCATTCGAGTGATATTCGCAGTTTTTGGCAGGTACAGTCGCTGATAATCCTGTTGAAACTCAGCCTGCTGGTGGGTGCCGTACTGGCATTCGTCGAGGGCAGGTTTGAGGCGGGGGTGGTGACACTGCTGATATTTTTTATCACGTTTCTCCCGATCATGCTTGGCAAACGGTTCGAGGTGAAGATCCCGCCCGAATTCGAAGTACTCTCAATTATCTTTATATATGCCTCGTTGTTTCTCGGCGAGGTACACGGTTATTACGTGCGTTTCTGGTGGTGGGACCTCGTCCTGCATACCAGTTCGGGTTTTTTGCTCGGTATCCTGGGATTTTTGCTGGTTTATGTTTTGAACGAAAATAAAGAGATCGACCTGGACCTGAATCCCGGTTTCGTGGCGCTATTTGCATTCGTATTCGCCATTGGTTTCGGTACCTTCTGGGAGATCTTCGAGTATACAGTCGACCAGACAGCGGGAACAAACATGCAGAAAAGTGGCCTGCAGGATACAATGTGGGACCTGATCGTGAACGCCATTGGTGCATTAATTATTGCTGTTCTTGGCTGGGGATACCTGCATAAAAAAGGGACTGATTCCTTCCTGGAACGGTGGATCTACGCCTTTATAGAAAGAAATCCGAAACTGTTCAAGCAACGAAAAAAACAACGCGCTCCTGATTGACCAGATAATACATGACAGATTTTGATATTCGGGTATTGACCTACAATATCCACAAGGGATTCAGTGCGGGAAACCTGCGGTTTGTGCTGGAACAGATCAGAGAGGAACTGCGCCGGGCAAACGTCGACATCGTATTCCTGCAGGAAATACAGGGACAACACCTGACCCGGGAAAAAAAAGTCGTGAACTGGCCCACTGAATCACAGTTTGAATATATTGCCGATCGGGTCTGGTCGCATTTTGCTTATGCCAAAAATGCGATATACAACTCGGGGCATCATGGCAACGCGATATTGAGTAAATACCCCTTCATCGAGTGGGAAAATCTCAGGTTTTCAACTATACGTCCGGCTAGTCGCAGTTTGCTGCACGGTGTCGTTAATATTCCGGAAAAGGGACTGACACTTCACGTGATATGCGTGCACCTGGATTTCCTGCCCAACCTGCGCAAACAGCAGATAAAAAGATTAAACGACCGGATCCACGAAAGCGTGCCGGACAACGAACCAATGATACTGGCCGGGGATTTCAACGACTGGCACGGACAGGTCAGCAAACACCTTGCCTCCGATCTCGGACTGTCCGAGGTTTTTTTTGAACTGCATGGAAAATTTGCACGAACGTTTCCTTCCTGGCGGCCATTCTTTCCCGTGGACCGCATTTATTACCGCGGCCTGGAACCGATTGAATGCACCAGGCATCACGAGCCACCCTGGCATAAACTCTCGGATCACACGCCGCTTTACGCAAAATTCGGTATTTAATCCTGACCTTCCTTGCCTTACTCATCCGCGTACTGGTATAAAAATGACCTGTTTTTTCCTGCATTTTTGCGGAATAAAGTGCAACATCCGCATTCCTGATAATAGCCTCGATACTGTCCCCGTGATCAGAGTTTGACGAAATACCGCATGATGTTTGTAATGATTTTATTCTGCAAAGGGATAGTTTTTTGCCGGACATATTAATGATTCAAAAAAATGATTGCCGATTTATTCCCCTCTCCAAATATGTTGATTCACAAGGTATCTGACGAGCCCGAAATTCGATTCAGGGCATGAATCATGCCTGATGGGTTGAGATTCCCTTAGATAAAAGTTCTATTTTATGCTTAAATGAAAGGTCGCAATACTACGCTTGGTTGCCGGAGCGTGTTTACGGTAACAGGAGAAGATTATGGCACTGGAAATGTTTTTAAAAATGGACGGAGTTACCGGCGGTTCAAATAATTTCAGTCACAAGGGATGGTCGGATGTGCATTCATGGGGCTGGGCAATGATCAGTAACCGCGGTTCAGCGCATGTAACGGATAAGGACAAGACATCCTTCAGGGAAATATCCATTGTCAAGAAGATAGGAATGGACAGCACGGCGATCATGCTGTTATACGCGCAGGGAAAAGTCATTCCGACTGCAGAACTGGATATTATCCCGGTTGTCGCCAAAAGAGAGACGAGGCGAAAATACATGTCCATACGGATGGAGGACGTGCTGGTTAAATCGATTATCACAGGTGGCAACTCGTCTGATGACAACTTTAACGAGAATATCATCCTGCTCTTCGACAAGATTCATTTTGAATATAATGTTAATGCTATACCCGGCATGGACAGCCCCGGGAAAGATGCTGCCAATTATAATTTTGACTGGGACATCACGCAGAACAGGATACTGTAGTTCAGTATGATTTTTTGAAAGCCCTGGATTTTTTCAGGTCAGGGTTGTCCCGGTCCAGGTCGGCCTGTACCTCGTTCCGGCTTTTCCAGTAGACGATCTCTCGGCCCATGACACTCCCGGCATAAGCCTGGCCATTACGCGTAGGAGTGAGATCGCATTGTACGCTGTGAACTCCCTTGCCGATTACCACGGAAATCCGGTTGGCTGATTTTTTGAGCACCACCACATCCATGGCCTGGCCACTTTCCGTGTTTGTAACTGATATGGTTTCGTTTTTCATGCCAGTAATATTCCGGGTTCGAATATCCGGTCTCTTCTATCAGGTTGAAATTCACTGTGAAAGACAAATCCCGGGAGGGCGTGGCGGTCGCCAAAACAACTCCGGTCGGATAAAGTATAACGACATCACAGATTCCACAATAGCCCCTGATGGGCCAGCAATGATCGCACTTGAAACCAGGGAAAAGCTTGAGTTGCATGCCTTGCTGAAGGCACTGATGGAAACCGGCTTCTCGCCTGGTCCGTCGCGGCCCCACTTCACCTTCAGCCGGCAGTAAGGATGCAAACCGGGAAGAAGCGAAACAATGAAAAACCGGATCGTTATTGGAATTCTCGTACTGGTACTGGTGGCCAGTTTATTGCCGGTCATGACCCGGAGCTGGCGTTGTGCCGTCGATGCCAGGTGTTTAATCGTCCTCGCGGGCTCGGATGAGAGAAGGATCACGATCAATCCCTACGTCCGCAATGGCCTGTGGATTAGCCCGGACATGGCCGTAAGCCTGTTAAGGAACCTGGAGTATCCCTACGAAAACTGCATTGAATACGACAACATGCCGCACAATTGCAGTGTTCCTCTTGTCAACTGGGCCGGCAGGACGCTGGGCCTGTCAAGCAAAAAGGCTGATGCAAGAATGATGGAAGTCTTGAAAATCCTCATAGACAGGGGATTGCCGATAGATCAGATGGCCGATGGACTGGCTCCCGTCCACGAGGCCATATTGTTTTATAAACCCGAATACCTGCGCCTGTTACTGGAGGCCGGTGCTGACTTGAATCAGCGGGTACAGCGACCGGGGGCCGGGTCGGATGGTCTGGATGCTTTCCAGTTCTACGAGCTTGTTGTCAGCAAACGGCAACAGCCGATGCCCGACATTAAATCACTACTTGAGCAGTACCGTATCCCGAACTTTGAATGACAATATTCTCAACCTGGTATTGTTGACTATCCTGCTTGTTGCCACTTTGCTGGGTCTTGCGTTGACGGGATACGGTATATGCAATGTGATCGACGCCCGGAAATCGAAAAGCTGGCCGACGGTACACGGGGAAATTACGCGATCTGTCATGACCGAAAAACTCGATGACGACAGCCGGACGAGATATAACCTGCACGTTGATTATGATTACACGATAGATTGTTCACGCTTCACCGATAAACAGTATAAAGGCGACCGTATCGAATTTTGTCTTCCGACTACCATAGGTTCCGGTGGTGTCTGTGCCTATAAATACGAAGCGGGGAAATTAACAGTGCTGGACGATGCCCTCATCTGGATGACCTGACCTGCTTTTATTGTTATTACCGACGAGAGCGGCCTTCAATCGGTCCCGGTTTCGCTGATCGGCTGGAGCATGAGGAACCCATCTGCTATGAGACTCGTGGCCAGCATGACTTCATTAATATCTAGATGCTCGGTCCAGGTGAGGGCATCCCGGTTTTCGGGTTCAAGCCAGAATGTCTCAATCTCATCGGCAATCGGCACATAACGCATCAACCTGTCGAGTACGTTGCGGGATTCCGTGTTAAAGGCGGTCTCGATTTCCTGCAAGTGGTCGACTGCATGCAGTCCAATCGCCAGTCCCAGCTCCCGGAAGGCAAGCCGGTATTCAGCGGGCGCCTGTAATTCAACGCTGTGCGCATAGTGTTCAAGCCCGCTTAGTGCCGCATCAAGCAGTTGTACCGGCAGGTTATCTTTTGAAGTTCTCCCCTGGTCAATCAATTGT
This sequence comes from Gammaproteobacteria bacterium, assembly GCA_035471825.1. Classification (GTDB taxonomy): domain Bacteria; phylum Pseudomonadota; class Gammaproteobacteria; order Eutrophobiales; family Eutrophobiaceae; genus DATIPP01. The sequence continues at coordinate 3,242 of DATIPP010000156.1, read as the reverse complement.
GCTACGCGGTAAACGTCCACCAGGAGCCCTCCGATGCCGAGTGGGTCGGTGCTCGCCAGTCCGGCCGTATTCGTCATTGCCGCGTATTGCTGAATTGCTTCGTCGAGATCCGGGCCGGTATTTGACTGCGAAAAGCCGGCCGTGGTGGCGTTTAATTGCATCGCCGTAATGTAACCATCGAGCGGATCATGCTGCCCCATTGAGGGTACCAGCGGCCGCGTCAGGTCAATGCTCATTTTCCAGTACATGCGCGGGGCATTGCCGGGTGAGGGCGTATAAGTGAACGCATCGTGTGCTGTCGCGGCGAGTTCCCGCGCCCAGGTGTTGAATTCCGGGTTACCTGTTGCCCGGCTGGCCTGGTCGAGGGCATGCATCCACTTGGTCAGATAATGAAAATACTGACCGTCCCGTTCCCATTCCAGGCGATCGTCGAAGGAATCAGATTCGCCACGTTCCGGCAATCGCTTGCCGATACGCAGTCCACCGCGCGTGGGGTGAGTTTCGCCCTCCTGTTCACTCAATCCGCTGATCCATCCACTGCGCGAATCATCGTTACGGTGCCGGCCGAGCACGTGGTGGACCTGGTTAATTAGGCGCAGGGCAAGTTCCTTGTATTGTTTTTCGCCCGTTATGCGCGCCAGGCCGAAGTAATTACACACCGCGAATGCGTCCGTCCACAGGTAACGTTGCGGCGGCCGGTCCGAATCGGGAGCAAGCCCCGTGCGCCGGGCGAATGCCAGCATGAGTTTACTTGCTTCCGCTGTATGTACCTCCGGCATATTTTTTTCGGCTCCTTACCTGCACTTGCATGCAATATTAACAGTACAAGTAAAAACAACAGGATCAACCATTTGATGTTAAATGGCATTTTGCAGTGCAGTAAGTGTTTTGAAGTTATTCCGGTATTTTGATACAGATCAAACTATAATTATCTAACGGGACCAGATTGCAAACGTGCCAGGTAAATTAACGGTATTCCTACCTGTTGTAAGAAATCGTTAATGTTTATATCTATTTCCTGCAATACTGAAACATTAATATTACTATGACAAATTAAATGGATTTCCAATTGAATACGGGGGTGAAGCCGAGTGATTCTGGAAAAACTGATGGACCGGGTTGAAAAACCGGTTGGTAAAGGCGTATTCCGGGACAGTAATACCCTGGGAATGGTATTGCCTACACTAGTCGATCTTTCGTTGTATACAACGTTGCATGATCATGTACTGGATGAAGATCAGCGCGACAAAACTTCCACGCTTCTGCTCGATTGTTCTGAATCCAAAAAATTATGTGATTCCGGTATTGCGGCGTTTATGAGCCTGCAAAAACTGGTGAAAATGATGCATTTACGCTTGTTCATGGTCAATTCACCTGAAGACATGCACGACAGGCTGTGTTCCATACTGACCGATGCATACTGGGTTACTTTTTCCCACCAGGATACGGAAACATCAAGACAGGCTCCCGAAGAAGAGTCCGGCTTAAAGCAGATTTAATTTTCAGTTGTTATTCACCGAACACGGCAAATTAACAGTCGTATGAAAACCTGTCGCGTTCTGCTTTTAGTGGCGTTGATTTTGACTGCATTGTGTACCTATGCCGGTGAAAACAACACGGATGCCTGTGACTGCAACACGATAGTACTTTCAGACGAGGAAATACAAAACGGTTGCACAGCCTCCGTAAAAGAACAAACCTGCTCCCTGTATCGCCTGTCCATGTGGAGAAAAGAACAGTTAATGAAAGAACAGGAACTGCGCAAGCTCGAAAAAAGAATGAAACCACGTTATAACAAACCTTAATCAAGCAATATCACTAATGCCGGACGTAAATCATTCTTCATACTTTTACCGGTTTGTCCCGCCGGGATCATCTTTACCTCCGCTTCCAGTTTCAATTTTGATATCAGTGCCATAGGCATCACCCAGTTCTCCGAGTAACCCCTTGGCCCTGGTTAATTGTTCCTGGTTAAAACCGGCCTTTATCTGTCGGGCCGAGTTTCCAGCGCTCCTGGATCCATTTGACTCGGCGAGCCGGTACCAGGCGTAGGCCTTTACCTGGTCCGTGGGTATGCCAAGACCATTTTCGTACATGTATCCAATGTTGGCCTGTGACTTTGACAGCTTTGATTTCGAAGCCTTTCGAAACCATTCAAGCGCTTCCAAATAATCGCGTTCCACGCCTTTCCCCTGCAGGTACATGTCACCGATATTATGCTGTGCCTTTGGGAAATCCTGGTCGGCTGATTTCCGATACCACTTCAATGCTTTTGCAGTATCCTGCTCAACTGCAACACCGTTTTGATACATCAGGGCAAGATTATATTGTGCCCATTTATCACCCTGTTCTGATGCCTTGAGGAACCAGTGCAGTGCTTTTTCTTCATCGCGTGCTACTCCTTCCCCATTGATATATTTCATGCCCAGCAGGGCCTGGCTACCAACATGCCCCTGTTCAGCCGCCTTGTGAAACCAGTTAAATGATTCCGTTTCATTGCGTTCCGTACCGATGCCATGCATGTACATCATGCCCAGGTTGGCCTCGCTCCTGGCATGCCCCTGTTTTGCTGCCTTCTGCATCCATTCGAATGCCTTCGTTTCGTCCTGTGATACTCCCTGTCCCTGCCAGTACATGACACCGATTTGATATTGTGCCTCGGCATTGCCGTCTTCGGCCATTGGCAGATACAATTCAAATGCTTTTTTATAGTCTTCAGCATCATATGCCGCTTTGGCTGAATCGATGTCCGCGTGGGCAAGTGTCGGCAGAAAACAAAAAAGAACTAGCAAGGCAATTTTATTCATATACTTCCTCCTGGAATACATCCATTATGTATTAAACGTAGAACATACGCAGTTACTTACCATGATAACAGTCAAATTTCTCCTGGTAACCCATAGAGTTGCTATGCAGTATTGCCTACTTTCCTGAGTATCCTGAAGAATCGTGGTACAGCAAAGCTATACTTCAGAAGAACCGGAAGATGATCGCGAGCTTGATGATCTGCTGAAGCAGTATTCGCACGAGTGTCAGTTGAAATTAAGCCGCACTATTTCTACCGGGAGGAACAGACAAGTTGAACCTTATTGTTCAAGAATGAGGCGCCCGGCTTTGGGAGAAGTGCAGCAACGCAGCTCGTGCGGAGGAGTGATGCATGGATGCACCGTTTACGAAGCCAAGGATGTAATTTTGAGACAGGTTCCGGATATATATCTGTTTTGTTGTGGTAAACAATGAAA
>DATIPP010000155.1:0-4849 GCA_035471825.1 Gammaproteobacteria bacterium | reverse complement strand
CCCGATTATCGGCACGTCATAATGTTTACTGACTTCATACACCTGGTGGACTTTCAACAGCGCGATAGGCTTGATGGCCGGGCCAGACAATCCGCCCTGGTTATTGCCGATTATTGGTTTCCGCGTATCGATATCCACGGCCATCCCCGTCAAGGTGTTGATAACCGCCAGTGCATCTGTTCCCGCCTCGATACATCGCCTGGCGTTTTCAGCAATGTCAGTCTGGTTGGGAGATAATTTCGTGATCAGTGGTTTATTTGTCGCATGGCGGCAAATTTCGACTACCCGTGCCGACATGTCCGGGTCGTTACCGAAGGCAACACCGCCTTCTTTCACGTTGGGACAGGAGATATTAATCTCCATGGCATCAATATCTGAATCGTCGAATATCCGGGTTATTTCACCGTATTCCTCCACCGTTGAACCGGAAAGATTGGCGATAAACCGGGTTTCACTGAAATCCAATAACGGCAGGTATTCATCCACGACGGTTCTGGCACCCGGGTTTTGCAGTCCGATAGCATTTAACATACCCATGTAGGTCTCCGCAATCCGGTGCGGGGGATTGCCCAGTCTTGGTTCCAGGGTGGTCCCTTTCAGGCACACCGCACCGGCATCGGAATTGGAGAAACCACTGACGCGGGTGTACTCTTCACCGAAACCCACGCAGCCCGATAACAATACCAGGGGCGTATTGAATCGCATCCCGCAAAAATCAAACGCAAGTTTCTGTTTATAATTGTCGTTCATTGACGGTACTTTCTTTAAAATCCCTCAATATGTTCAACATTGTACTTTATCAACCCGAGATTCCGCCAAACACCGGCAATATCATACGGCTCTGTGCAAATACCAACGCCAGCCTCAGTCTTGTTCACCCTCTGGGCTTTTCGCTGAATGATAAACGATTGCGACGTGCAGGGCTCGATTATCATGAAATGGCGAATATTGCCCTATACACAGATCTCGAAACCTGTTTGCACGGCAAGGCAAGAGACAGGTTGTTTGCCGTATCAACACGCGGCAGAACAAACTATTCGGCCAACCGATACCGCAAGCATGACACCTTCATATTCGGTCCCGAGACACGGGGGTTACCGCAAGATTTGCTTGATTCCATGCCGGAGTCACAGGTTCTCCGCATTCCGATGCAGACAAATAACCGCAGTTTAAACCTGTCAAACGCCGTTGCTATCATGATCTACGAGGCATGGCGACAGATTGGATTCAGTAATTAACAGGTTCAGGGGGCACCCCTGTCGGTTACTGTCACTGTAATATTTCTTGAGACAAAATTTTCCTGCCCCACCGCACCGCGTGTCGCCAGCGAGGAAATATTGTAAATATTGTAGGTATCGGGTCCCTCTGTTATACCCGTCGTCTCGGAACAGGAAATGGCGGACTGAAAACCCGTCATACTCCCTCCCGAGAAATTCAGGATCTGACCGTTCACGCCGGTACAGGTATTGAGAGTGAGCGCCCGATGAACGGCCCAGTCAACGCCGCTACGTGCCGCAAACCAGGCCTGCATGGCACCGGCTGAACCGGCCGTGTTAATTCCGGAAACCGTGGTCAATGTCGCCATGTATGCCCCCAGCAGGGAAAACAGTACCACCAGGGCGATAGCGATAAGTACACTGAAGCCTTTCTGCCTGTAAAGATTAATGCTCATGGCTGGTTATCAACATGGGCCTGTTGCAAAAGAGTGATGCTCTCACCCAGTTGAGTGTCCTGGATTGTGATACGTATGGTCACCAACCCGGCCCGGGTGGCCGTTCCGGGATCGTAGTCCATGGAACAACCTGCCAGTTGATCAATCAGCAGACTGGAACTGCCTCCCGCGGGCGGGACTGCCTGACCGGCAGTAATGGCATAATTCGAATAGCGGACAATACGGTTACCGGAACAGATATAACTTACCGGCGTATCGACCACAAAAAAACGCTGGCGTGGCGAAGGGAAAGGAAACCCGGCTTCGGGAGATATATCGAAACCGAGCGTCGAGGCACCGCCGTTCTTGGCGGTAATTACCGCGATATTATCACCGGCATAGGCATCGGCACCGGGTTGTTGCGTGTTATAGACGACAAGGCAGTTACTGTTCGCAGTGTCTGTCAAACAATCATTTCGTGTTGTCCCGGTATTGATTGCAGCAAAGTTGTTGAGTGGTCCAAGAAATTCAAAGGTATCGGATGACTTGTTGAATTTGAGCCTGTTTGCACCCTGGGCCCGGTAGCGGCCTCCGTCCAGTGTGCGTAAAAACTCCACTGCCGTGCCGCCGCTGATACGAATGCTGTTGGGAAGCGCCAGCCGTATTTCACGGGTCATGCGTTGCAGTGCAGTGTCGCCAATATCCACCAGTCTGCTACGTCGTTCGACATCAGCGAAGGCACGCATTGGTCCCTGGAGGATCATAAACAGAACGCCGGACAACAAACCGATGATTACGATGACGATAATCATCTCAATCAGCGTAAACCCGTGGTTTTTATTTACCACTTTCATTCAAAAATTGGACCTGTAACCACTCATTGATGTGGAAGCCCCGTTATTGTGCTGAACAGACACATTGATTCTCACGATCTGGCCGTTGGCAGCACTTAGCCCGCCGAGGTCCGCCGATGAATCATCCTGGACGGAAACATTGACACTGTAATTCCCGAGTCCCGGGATCAGGTTCCCCAGCTGATCCCGGACCTGCGTATCAGGCAATCCATTATAATCACATATATCATCAAACACGGCCCTGCCGGCCTCTGCACCGCCGGGAGCATTGGGCCCGCCGCAAGCATTGGGTGAAGCGGTAGAACAGGCAGAAACGACACATTCCGTTGCGCAACCGGTGGTCGGATCGCCGTCCGGATCGAAATCCGGATCACAGAATGGATTCAGCATGATCTCTTCCAGGTAGGACTGGGCGATAGCATTCGCCTGTTGGCGGATTACCGGATCAATACTGTTTTTGGTGGTATTGATAATCAGCGTCAAGAAAGCCGTGGCGCCGATCGTAAGTATGACAATCGAGATAATCAACTCTATCAGGGTAAAACCCCGTATTTTGAGATTGATATCATTACTCATGGACATACCCGGTCTCCGCCTCAACAGTTAACGTGCGAGAACCCAGTACAATAGTCTGCGTACTGCCCGGTCGGCCGATATTGTCAAAAGTGAATGAACTAACGGCAGTCCCGGCCGGTGCGGTGGCCCTGTTACAAAATTCATTACTCCCGGTTGAAGGGTTGACGATGCTCCCGGCCGTACAACCCAGACCGGGTGGAAAACCCGTCCAGCTGATATTACAACCCGATGAGCTTATTGAAACATTAACATGACAGCCGGTTGTAACGGCCCGCTTTTGTGCATAACGAATGGCTGCCGTGGCCTGTTGCACAAAACCGGTTTCCCTGAAACCCGTCAAGTCAAGGCGTGGCGCCATGAAAGCAGCGAGTATTCCTGCGATGAGAATTACTATGATTGCTTCCATAAGTGTGAATCCACCGATGGAAATAATAACGCTGCATTTGTGACGGTGTTCAACCACCCATCTTCTCCGTCATCCAGCCATTCTTCATATATTATTGCCGATCAATCACAGACATTTCAAAATCCTGTAACAGCTTTGAACGCGGGTATTCCTTCAAATACCTGTGATACAGCTTTTCTGTCCTGTCATTATGACCATATTGTCTCAATGCCCGCAGATAATCCAGTTTCACAACAATATCATGCGGATGCCATTGCATGATCGTCTCAAACCAGCGCAATACCGTTTCATCGTCGGCCGGTTTAGACAGCAAATGGGGCAAATCCCGATGTAGCAGAGCACGGAGATACAGACTTTCCATTCGAAAAGGATTTGCCGCTATCCCCTCCTGAAACAGTTTATCGGCGTGATCGGCGGCTTCCTTATCACCGGTAACCAGTGCCGCATGCCGCCAGATATTTCCCTCGACAAAATAATAATCCGGCTGCCAGGGAGCAAAGCGCCGGGCGAGTTCATAAAACATCAAGGCATTTTTCATATCCAGACTTTGCTTGTCACGATTGGCGCGGTCATAAAACACCTGGGCCAGCACCGGTTGTGAAAGCAAAGCCAATAGCAAAACGCCTGTCGCCCAGCGCGCCACTATAGGCCGGATGCCTGTCCCTGACAGATTGATTAGCTTAATAGCAGGTTTCTTGTTGCTGTTAGTCAATGTTGAGGCAACTCCCAGACAGATACCAAACATTAATAGCAATACCGGTGGATACAGGACAAAATCCACAAGGGCATGAATGAAATAAGCCGTGAATGTGCCTGAAAGACCGAGTGCAACCATGCGATTTTCATCATTAAATCCCAGGCCACGCAATAATGAAAGGTATAACACCAGGATTAATACAATCAATATTAATAATCCGGGCAATCCGGTCTCGAACCAGATCTGCAGGTAATCATTATGTACAAACTTCGTCAGCTTTCCCATACGTGTCATATCCTGATCGCTCAACTGGTAATACTGGAAATGATTATACCCATACCCCAACCATGGTTTTTGTTTAATACGTTGCCAGGCAATATCAAAAATTTTCAACCGTGCCTCGACGGAATTCATGCTGTCTTTAATCCGCATAGCTTCAGCAACATTGATTTGATCAACTCTCAGGAGTGAATCGCCATCAATATCGCCTGTATGTTTTAACAATGGTTTTGTGGTTATAAAAAGTGCGATGACAATCATGAAAGCAATGCTGAGTTTTGCTGCACGTTGCCTGTTTATAATAACGTTACCTTGAACCAGGAAAAAAATTATGCAGACACAAATTGCAGCGAGAAAAGCCAGCCAGCCACCGCGGCTTCCTGTCA
>DATIPP010000154.1:0-8734 GCA_035471825.1 Gammaproteobacteria bacterium | reverse complement strand
TGCTCCAGCAACCGGATCTTTTCCCGGCTCGACTGCCGTTCGCTCTCCAGCAGGGTCTCCAGTTCGGAGATCCGCGCCGGGTAATTGGATTCTTCATGGGCCGAGAGGCGGGATTTCAGATCATTGATTTGCGTTTCCCTGTCTGCAAGCCGGTGACGTTCGGCATGATGGTGACCGCGGGAATACAGCCACATCAAGACCAGCCCCAGCAGGAAGCCGGCGATAGCGGAGATAACAATGTATATGGTCATTCAGGTGTACGAGTAACCGGGGGCAGAAATTACGGCTCAAGACTACTCAATTACCGCACAAAGATCAGTATGCGATTGATGCCGGATACCGGTTGATCCCGGCTTATGCAAGATCGGGGGAATCGGCCGGTACAGCAAAAATGCGGGATTTTTCCAGTCTCCAGGCTGTAACTGACTGAGTCAGTTGAAATATTGTGAGGAAAATCACAAAATAACACTGGCAAATGGGCTATATTTTCTGGCGTATGAACTTGTTTTTGAGTGTTCTGTCTCAATTTTTAACAGGATTGCAGATTCATAATTTGAAACTATTGCTTTGCATCAAAATTTATTTACATTATAATCAATAGATAACGTCAATAATTGAAAGAACTTTAAAGAATTCTTTCCTAAGTCATGCACCAACTTAAAGCCATTATATTCGATGTAGATGGCACTCTGGCCAATACGGAAGAGACCCACCGGCGGGCTTTCAACGCCGCTTTCGACGAATTCAAACTCGATTTTAACTGGTCCGAGCAGGAATATGCGAAATTGCTCTGTATCTCGGGCGGCCGGGAACGGATCCATGCTTTCCTGAAATCCCTCGAATTCGATCCCCGGGGCGATATCAGCCTGCGCGAGCTTTCACGGCGCATCCACGTACGCAAGTCCGAGATCTACCGGGATAAACTCGTGAAAGGACACGTGGGGCTGCGCAGCGGTGTCCGGCGACTGCTGGACGAGGCCCGCGACCGGAATATACCCCTCGGAATCGCCACGGCGACTTCCACGGCAAACGTAGAGACCCTGCTGTTTGCAGAGCTGGGCAGGAATGCGCTGTCCCGTTTCGACGTCGTGGTGACCAGCGATATCGTCGCCGATAAAAAACCCTCGCCGGTTGTCTACCAGTTCGCCATGGCGGAACTGGGCCTGGTTCCACAGGAATGTATCGCCATCGAAGATACCAGCAACGGCAATCGCTCCGCTATTGCCGCCGGCATGAAAACCGTCATCACGACCCACGCCTTCACGACGGACGATGATTTCAGCGGTGCCAGCCTGGTGCTGAATCAACTGGGAGAACCTGACAATCCGTTTACTGTTGAATCCGGCATGACCGGAGATTCGACTTTCGTTGATACGGCGCTTCTGGAAAGGCTCATCAACCAGGACACAACCGAAAAAGATTCCGAAATGTGGGAAGAACTTCCCGCCATCATCGCGAAGTAAACCTTTCACACCTGCGCGTAAACCAGCCATCTCCTCCGGCTGGCCGGTTCTTGGCAAAATTACCGCTTACCAGTAATACCTGTGCAAGCCGAAATGATAACGGTAATACGGGTAATAGTAAGGGTAATAATATGGATGGTGATAGTACCAGTAGGGACGCCGGTCGCGGGCGTAGTACTCGGTCCAGAGATAGTATGTTTTCGCCGTGACTACGGGATATGTATAAGGATGCTGATCGATCCGGCCGGTGGCCTTTCCACTGATGGTACCGAATACAGTGAGGTCCCGGTTCTCCCGGTAGATTGCCGGATCAACAAACCCGTTAATCCGTACCAGGAAGCGTCCCAGTGACCGGTCGGATTCATCAGGGCGACCATAGGAACCCAGGGGTTTACCGACGATCTCAATCCAGCTCTCGTTCTCCCGGTTTTCGACTTTTACGATTGTGCCTCCCCAACGCACATTCTGTCCCTCGTAGCGTTCAGTCTGCGCACGGGCGGCATTAATCGTGATCAGACGATCGGTAATATCCCGCTGGATTTCGTAGGGGATATTGCTGGCACAGGCAGTGAGCAACAATAGCAGCGGTGTAATGACAGCGGCTTTTTTCATGGTCAATCATTTCCTTCTATAACCAGTAGACCGCCCGTCTGAAACAATGTTCTGGGAATAATTCCCTTCGGGTAACTGCTGTTACTTGATTACCACGAACGCCGCCGTGTTGCCGCGTACGATCCGCAACAACAGCGTACCGTTTTGATTATCCGCGATTGCCAGGAAATCCTGCATTGATTTAACATCCTGGTGATTGACCGAGGTGATAATGTCACCCGAACGTAAGCCACTGCGCCACGCGGGCGTGCCCCGTTCTAACTCCATCACCACAACGCCGCTGATCTGACCATACAGGGGATGGCTTTCATCCAGTTCGCCGAGCGTGAGACCCTGCAGGCGCGGATTGCGGATACCGGGACTACCGGCACGGGCCTTGTTGGCAGCAATCTCGACCGTTACTTTCTTCTTCTCGCCCTCACGCAGGATTTCGAAAGTCACTTTATCACCGATATTCAAAAGACCAACCCGGTTGCGGACACTGCCCGCGCTCTTGACCTGCTTGCCGTCAATCCGGGTGATGATATCTCCCGTCTTCAGGCCCGCCTTGTCGGCCGGTGATTCCTCCAGTACCTTGGAAATCACGGCACCGGATTGTTTGCCCAGGCCGAACGCCTCGGCCAGGTCGGGATTCAGGTCCTGGGCAACGATTCCGAGGTAACCGCGCTGTACCTCGCCCTTTTCCACCAGTTGCTCCATGATGTTAAGGGCCATGTTGATAGGAATGGCGAAGCCAATACCGATGTTGCCGCCGGACTGGGAAAAGATGGCGGTATTGATACCGACGAGATGTCCGTTGAGATCGACCAGCGCCCCGCCCGAGTTACCGGGATTGATCGAGGCATCGGTCTGGATGAAATCTTCATAACCCTCGATACCGAGACCGCTGCGGCTGAGCGCGCTGACAATCCCCGAGGTGACGGTCTGGCCGAGTCCGAAAGGATTACCGATGGCGATGACAAAATCCCCGACGCGAAGATTGTCGGAATTCCCCGTTTCGACGGCCGTAAGGTCTTCCGCCGGTATCTTGATAACGGCCACGTCGGTCGCCGGATCCGTACCCACCAGTTCCGCCTCGAGGTGACGACCGTCCCTCAGGGTCACGGTGATCTGGACGGCGTTGGCGATCACATGGTTATTTGTCAGAACGAGTCCGCGATCCGCGTCGACGATGACACCGGAGCCCAGGCTCTGGGTTTTTCGTTCTATCGGCTGGTCCGGAATATCAAAAAAGCGCCTGAAGAATGGATCGGAAAACAGGGGATTTTGCTGCATCTGGATGCGACCTTCCGTGGCGATATTGACAACGGCCGGTGTAATTTCCTCCAGGATGGGAGCGAGGCTGGGCAGTTCCTCGTCACCCACCTTTACCGGCAAGGCGGATCTTGCGGTAATTGCGAGCAACGACAGGATAATGATCAGACTGCCGAGAACGGCGCTTTTTCTGTGAGCTAACATCAGTACTCCTCGCTTGTTATCAGCACGATTCCGGTTCAGAAAAATTCGGATTGTTTACGTTTAGAAACTTAGGGACAAGAATGCCGTGAAAGTTCACCAGCGATACAAACAAGAAAAAAGGCGGGATACTGTCCCGCCTTTCTCTGTTGATAATCAAACTTTGACAGTAATCTTCCGCGGCTGGCCTTTTTCGGACTTCGGCAGGGTTATTTCAAGAACACCATTCTTGCCCGTTGCCTCGATTCGATCGGCATCAGCAGTATCCGGCAGACTGAACCGGCGATAGAAGGTACCACGAATGCGCTCAACGCGCTTGTATCCCTCGTGTGACTCTTCCTTATCGCTGGCACGTTCACCTTTCAGCGTCAATACGCCGTTCTCCATGGTAACTTCAATATCTTTCGGATCCACACCCGGCAGGTCCGCCAGGATGACAAATCGGTCCTTTTCTTCCTTGATGTCAACAGCAGGGCGCCAGTGACTGGTAACAACGTTTGAATTGTCACCATCCAGTTCCCTGTTGACCTGTTCCTGCAGACCTCCCAGCCTGTTCAGCTCCTCGCTGAACTTGTCCAGCAGGTTCCACGGCTCGTAACGTACAAGTGCCATATCACACCTCCATAAAATAGGTAATTGACATACGTCTCTTTTGCCTTAAATGGGGCCCACGGCGGGTTTTTCAAGTGGGAGCGCTTTGCAATTCGGGGGAAACTCCCTAAACTGCAAGCCCATGGCCAGAGCCGGTTATTTTTCCCGAATATTCGGTAACTCTCCTGTAGCGCCCCTGCAGAAGCACATCGACAGCGTGGTCGAGTGCGTACAACAACTCGTCCCCTATTTCGAGGCAGTTAACGCAAAAGATTGGGACAGCGCGAGGGAAATTCAAGCCCGGATAGCGGATCTCGAGAACAAGGCGGACGTGATAAAAAACGAGCTTCGCCTGCACCTGCCATCCAGCCTGTTTATGCCGATAGATCGCCGGGACATTCTGGAAGTGCTGGACCTGCAGGACCTGATCGCCAACAAGGCCAAGGACATCGCCGGGTTGATTCTGGGCCGGCAGATGCCCATACCGGCCCCGCTGACTGACGCTTACATGCGTTTTCTCAACCGCTGTATCGACGCCACGCGCCAGGCCCAGGTCGCCATCAATGAACTGGATGAACTGGTTGTGACCGGATTCCGGGGGGACGAGGCCAGCCGGGTCAAAAGCATGATCACGGAATTGCATGCCATCGAGGACGAAACTGACGAAATCCAGATCAAGCTCCGGGCGGAGCTTTACAAGCTGGAACAGGAACTTTCACCAGTTGATGTGATGTTTATCTACAAAATAATCGAATGGACGGGCGACCTTGCCGATGCCGCACAGAGCACGGGCAACCGGTTGCAACTGGTCCTCGCAAAATAACAAAAAACGAAGCTCTCTGCTTATGGAACACAGTGTCTTACTGCTGACGTTGGCGGCGGTTTTCGGGCTGTTCATGGCCTGGGGAATCGGCGCCAATGACGTGGCCAATGCCATGGCGACATCGGTAGGTTCCCGGGCGATCAGTCTCCGGACCGCCATTATTATTGCCGCCATCTTCGAATTTACCGGCGCCTTCCTCGCCGGTGGCGAAGTCACTTCCACGATCCGCAAGGGAATGATCGATGCCGGCCTCCTGGCTGGAACACCGGAACTGCTCGTCTACGGCATGCTTGCCTCGCTGCTGGCGGCCGGCATCTGGTTGATGATAGCGACCCGCTACGGATTGCCGGTATCCACCACGCATTCCATCATCGGGGCGATCGTCGGTTTCGCCGCTGTTGTGATCGGCATGGAAGCAGTGAAATGGGACAAGGTTGGCTCCATCATAATGAGCTGGATCGTATCGCCGGTACTTGCCGGTACTATTGCCTACCTGCTGTTCCGGAGCGTCCAGTTCCTGATCCTCAACACCTCCAATCCCCTGAAGAATGCAAAACGATACGTGCCGATATACATTTTCCTGACCGGTTTCGTGATTTCCCTGGTGACATTATTTAAAGGGCTGAAACATCTCGGACTGGAGATACCGCAGCGAGAATGTTATCTCATCGCAACCGGGATCGGCATAATCGTCATGATCATCGGCCACCTGATGATACGGCGATTGAAATTTCACCCGGAAAAGGAAAAGGACTATCACTTCCACAGTGTCGAACTGGTATTCGGTGTTCTCATGATCTTCACCGCCTGCGCCATGGCCTTTGCCCATGGTTCCAACGATGTTGCGAACGCCATCGGTCCTGTGGCCGCGGTGGTCAGTATCGTAAACAGTGGTGGCGTTATCGGCGAGCAATCCCCGATCCCGAACTGGGTCTTGCTGCTGGGTGCGATGGGGATCGTCGCCGGTCTCATGACTTACGGTCACAAGGTCATTGCAACCGTCGGGAGCAGCATCACGGACCTGACTCCAAGCCGCGGTTTCTGCGGGGAACTGGCAGCCTCGTCAACCGTCGTGCTCGCTTCCGGAATCGGCCTGCCAATCTCCACGACACATACCCTGGTTGGAGCGATACTGGGAGTCGGTTTTGCCCGCAGTATTTCGGCATTGAACCTGCGAGTGATCGGGTCGATATTTATGTCGTGGATCATCACCCTGCCGGCCGGCGCCCTGCTGGCAATAATATTCTTTTACATTATTTCGGGCGTTCTCGGTTAGCTCAGAGGTAGTAAGCTGTCCCGGTCATGACTTTCGAGCAGGCCGTCATGAGTACCCGGACAGGGTAAGGCAATTCCACGCCGCCGGATTCCATGGCGGATTCACCATGCCGGGCTTCATCCTCGACCATTTGTTCCAGTATTGCTCGGCTGCGCGTATCCGCCGCTGGCAGGCGCTGCAAATGCCGCTGCAGATGCCTGACCACCTGTCTTTCCGTCTCTGCGATAAAACCCAGGCTCCACTTGTCCCCGGCCAGCCCGGCAAGCACGCCGATGGAAAACGAACCCGAACCCCAGAGGGGGTTCAGAAAACTTGTCCTGTCTCCCAGTTCCTCCAGGCGTTGCCTGCACCAGTCCAGGTGGTCGACCTCTTCCGATGCCGACTGTTGCAGTCGCTGCCGGATCGCCGCATCGCGCGAAAACAGGGATTGTCCCTGGTACAGGGCCTGGGCGGACACTTCACCGGCATGGTTGACCCGCATCAGGCAGGCGGAATGGCGCCGTTCTGCCTCGTCCAGGCCGGCTTCCCTGACATTTGCTGCCGGGTAAGGGTTCCGGGCAGGTGGATGGGGCTTAAATACCCCGCCGATGCGCCGGTCCAGTCGCAGTATAAAGCGGTCAACCAGGCTGTATTCTCTTGTTACCATTTACTCATGGTATCCATTTTAGTCAGTAAGATACATCATGCCGGTGGGTACCCAGAACAAGGAAGACAAGTACCTGTTTTGCACCCGGAATATTGACAGGGAGAGGGTCTGTCCGTACCATTCCCCCTCTTTTTTCACCGACAATCCGGCGATACTCGAGAATGAAAACCTTTACCGCAACCCCGGCAGACATCAAGCGCGACTGGTATATCGTTGACGCCCGTGGCAAGACACTGGGCAGGCTGGCTTCCGAGATTGCCAAGCGCCTGCGCGGCAAGCACAAGCCGGAATACACGCCCCACATGGACACCGGGGATTATATCGTCGTCATCAATGCCAGGGACGTGCGGGTTTCCGGTAACAAGGCGAGAGACAAGGTTTACTACAGCCACTCGCAATATCCCGGCGGTATCAAGTCACTGACTTTCGAGCAACTGCTGGAAAAAAAGCCGGAAGAAGTCATTGAAAAAGCGGTGAAAGGCATGCTGCCGAAAGGCCCCCTGGGACGCGATATGTTCCGGAAACTGAAGGTTTATGCCGGCAGCGAACACAAACACACGGCCCAGCAACCCGTAACACTGGAAATCTAGTCCCATGGCAGAGCAAACCTATTACAGCACCGGCCGCCGCAAGAGTTCCTCGGCCCGCGTTTTCCTGAAACGCGGCAGCGGCAGCATCACCATTAATAACCGTACCCTGGAACAGTATTTCGGGCGGGAAACCGGCCGCATGATCGTCAGGCAACCGCTGGAAACCGTGGACATGCAGGACCAGTTCGACATCAACATAACCGTCAGCGGTGGCGGGATATCCGGCCAGGCCGGTGCCATCCGGCACGGCATCACCCGTGCCCTGATCGTCTACGACAACAGTCTCCTCAAAACCCTGCGCCAGGCCGGCTTCGTCACCCGTGACGCTCGCGAAGTCGAGCGCAAGAAAATCGGTCTTCACAAGGCACGTAAAAGACCGCAATACAGTAAACGCTAACGCATTTACTGCAGCAATAAGCTATAAGTTACAGGGATTGTAAGGAGAGTAGCATGGATGAATGCACTCGAAGGCCTCGATGTATGGCGGCGTAACCGTAACATGGCTGTCCAGATTTGCACCGTATTTGCCAGGTGCAGGGACTATGGGTTCAAAGATCTGATCACTCGCACCGCAGTCTCCATTCCTTCCAACATTGCAGAAGGATTTGAGAGAAATTCAAAAAACGATTTCATTATGTATTTAAAAATTGTCCGGGGTTTCTGCGCTGAAGTCCGGACACAACTCTATATAGCTGAAGAGATAAAATATATTCATTTATAAACAGCGAAAAAGCTACAATGTGAATCACTTGCAATCTCCAAAATGCTGCAGGGCCCTATAAACCGTTATAAATATCGGCAGGATATTTCTTGATTCATGGAAATTGCGCTTGTAACTTATAGCTTGTAGCTGACGTTTGGGGGATCGTCTAACGGTAGGACAGCGGACTCTGACTCCGCCGGTACAGGTTCGAATCCTGTTCCCCCAGCCAATCTTATTGATAGCAAATACTAACATACCCCTATCTGTTGTCGGTTCTGTTGACTGTTGTAATCCCCGTGTCCTATGGGGCCATGGTCTCGGTTAAGGGCCCGCGCCCGCTTCATCATCATCGAGCAATTCACCAGATTTATCTTTTGGACACTTTATAAATTTAGCCAGAACAAAAGTACAAACAGTAACGATAAGCGATGACATAAATACTGTGCCCGGAACCTCGATATCTGCCCACACAAAGATAAGCGCTATAAAAAAAATACAAACTGAAATAATACTGATTCCTAAGATCAGGCGGTATAGTTTTTCCATTAATTTTGGAGCTTTATTATAAAGCTTTA
>DATIPP010000153.1:0-19050 GCA_035471825.1 Gammaproteobacteria bacterium | reverse complement strand
TTTCATTTCTTCAGTCGTCAGCTTGAGTTGTTTGTCGCCGAGTACGTCCTCGATGGCCTGCAGAAATGCGGCGTTGTCGATATTCTGGGTCTGGCCGGCGATCGACTTGCTGAAATAAACACCGAGTGCATAACTGAGTTTCTGCTTGTCGGTAGTAAGACCGGTTTCAGCCTGCACCGGCAGGGCAAGCATCAGTAAGAAAATGAAAAAGTACCGAAAAAGTGTTTTCATGGGGACCTCGTCTGGAGTGATTACATATGGATTGGACAGGATTCTTTACCGTGGTTCACGATCTTCCCATAAATGAATAGCAGTTCCAAATACCCCGGTTTTGATTACAGGGCACCGCCCTGTTTCAGAGCCCGGGCGATAGTCTCGGCCATGAGGGCATAACCACGCCCGTTCGGGTGCACGGGATCGGATTTCAGGCGGTTATCGGATAACACTTCCGGTACCAGGTCCCTGAGATAATAGACACCGGTGTCTTCCGCCAACTCATCGTAAAATTCGGCGCTTTTCAGGAAGATGCCGGGTTTCGGGACCCCCATCATCATGACGGAAACACCGCTGTCACGGGCAATATGAATCATCTTCCTGATATTCGTGCCCGTTCCGTTTTCTTCCTTCTTGCGCAGGATATCGTTGCCGCCATGACAGAGGATCAGGAGTTCCGGTTTGTGTTTATCGAGCAGGGCAGGCAGCCGCTCCAGTCCGGCTGCGGATAACTCCCCCGGTTTGCCGGCATTGATTACCGGGTATCGTATCAGTTCCTGCAGGCGCGCCGGGTAGCTTTCCCCCCGTTCGGCCCCTGTGCCGTATGTCAGGCTGTCACCGAAGGCAAGAATAACCGCTCCGGGCGTAAGTTGCGGCAGGTTTTGCTCTTCCCCGCAGGCGCCGAGCAGTATGAGGGTAACCAGCAGGGACGTGATTATCCCGGCCGGGCGATTCAACTTGTGCCGTTGGTGGGTGTTCATGCAATTACTGTCGATGTTGTTTATTATCCTGATTATATATCCCTGATTTGGTTCCGGCGATCCATGAAATTCACCCTGCATAAAAAAATAGCCGCCCTGTTCGGCTATGAATTCGTCCGGATTAAAAACAGGAATTACCAGGATATCAATTCCCATCTCAAAAGCCTGTTTGATTCGCTGGCGATCAATTGCGTGCTTGATGTGGGGGCGAACCGGGGGCAGTTCGTGCATGGGATCCGCAAGGCTGGTTATACGGGCCGGGTCATATCCTTCGAGCCGGTCACGGTTTGCCATGATGAACTTGTCCGGCAGGCGGATGACAACTGGCAGGTATTGCAACTGGCACTCGGCAGTGAAAATTGTGACAGGACGATCAATATTACTCACAAGAATGTCCTGTCTTCGTTCCTCGAACCCAACGAATATTCTGGTGAACGGTTTGATCGCTCCGCGAACGTTGAGGAAACGGAGATTGTAAAAGTCGTGCGACTGGATTCAGTATTGAATGATCTGGTCAGGGATATTGCCAAGCCCCGACTGTTTTTGAAGATTGATACACAGGGATTTGATCTGGAGGTATTGAAAGGTGCGGATGGTTGTCTCGACATGATTTTCGGACTGCAATCGGAAATCGCTTGCAAGGCAATTTACAGGGAAATGCCGACACATATTAAATCCCTGGAATATATTGATTCTCTCGGCTTTGAAATTACCCATATTTTCCCATTGGCGCACGATAAAAACGATCTTTCGCTGCTGGAATTTGACTGCGTGTTCCGTAAACGGAATGAATGATTAGAACCTGTCCCAAGGTTCTATTTGTTTTTACCGGACAGGGTCGCAATCGGGAAATAAACTTCGGTAAATTCCCGTGTCCACCAGTTACCGCTTTCAAGCCTTGCTTCCGGCTTGGTAAAGCGGTAGCGGTAGGTGAGTGCACGCAGGTAAACCGGTGGCTTTTCAGGAAACGGATTTTCGGCAAACAGGGACAGGACTTCTTCCTTGCCCTGCAGCAGACGGTACAACAGGTTTCGAAACCAGGGGTTTTCCTCGTGCGTATTGAGTGCAGCGAACCACATTTGCCAGTCGAGTCTCGGCTGGTGTGGAATGATCCAGCCGGTGATTTCATTCACGTCATCCGGCTTGTACCTGAAGTCATATTCCTTCCAGTTCTCTCCGTCATTGGATCCTTCAATATTGATTTCTTTGCGTTGCGTGGTCATAACGGCAAAAGGTCCATAGACATTAATAATATGCAACGGCCGGAGAGTGACGTCGAGCTGTTGCAGCAGCGGGAACTCGTTGCGTGTAAACATGCGATAGAGCTGGGCGCTGCTGATGGACAGGATCACTGCGGCAAGGCAAGTGGCAATAATGCTGTTGCGTATTGGTATTGTCCCCCCCGGCCTGGTGTCACGCAAGTGCCTGCGCAATACGGCGGGTTGCAGCCAGCGCAATGCCGCATCATCAAAAAGGAACAGACACATGGCAATGGTAAGCAGGTTAAAGAAGTTATAGTTGCCCGTGAGAATGATCACGGACTGGAGTATGATAAACAGGAAACCGGCAAGAAAACGCAGCTTGCGTGGCAGGAAAAGGAGAAAGGGGACCAGCAGTTCGATGATTAATGTGGCGCCCGTCATTGACATTAATATACTGTCCGGCAGGTGATGCGCGTACCAGGACAGTGGGGTGGGCAGCGGTTGTGTTTCGAAATGGTACTTTAATGCGGTCAGACTGTCCCAGGTCGGATCCCGGCTGGCAATTTTTACCACGCCGGACATGAACATGTAACGAAATACTAACCAACGATAAAGCCAGACGACGATGACGGAGTGCGTGCACAGGAATATGGCCAGGAAACCGGTCTCCAGTAACAGCATGTCCCACTGGTAATACATGAAATGCTGGCCGGCGACGGTCAACGACAGGGCCAGGGAGTACAAAACGATCAGCGACAATAACGTCCAGCGATTGAACAGCAGCAATACCGAAAACAGTCCACCAGCAGCGCAGGTTATCAGTAGCGCTGCATCCGAGGCATTTATCCAGAATAGTGCCGGGAATTTGAGCCAGGCAAGATCGCCGAAGTGATCACGCGCGTTATCCAGGAAGAATGAAACGGGCAGGATACCGTCGCTGCCGACCAGGCCCGTGATCTGGACACCCAGGGAAATAAAAAAACCGAGATAAATCAGCGCGAGCAGACGCAGGAACAACCAGCTGACAAATTCGTAACGCGGAGGTTCGAATCGCCTGCCCCAGAGAGTGTGACTCAGGAACCGCAACAGGCCGCGATGCGAGGAAAAGAATGAATAAGACAATTCGCTGAGGGCGGCAAATCCCGGCAGGTAACAATACAGCATCCGCAATAATCCGTAAGGAGCCACGTCCCGGAGCAATTCGAAGTTAGCTTCAGCACCGCTGCTGACCCGTCCGTCCGTGTCGATGAACTGGATCGCCCGGCGGAATTCATCAATGGTGATGTCGGGATAATCGGCGGCGACTTCCTGGTAGGGACGGTACTCCACGGTGTCACCGGTCAACTTGTGCCAGTAATCGACCCAGTACCGGCAGATACCACATTCACCATCGTAGATCAGAACAGGTTTTTGTCGGGTGGCTGTCATAAACTGCCGGCCGGGTATGTTTTCCCCTATCATACCTTATGTAATCACGGTGGGTCGTATATACCACGGGAGGTTTCGTTGCAGGTTGTCATTTACCCGCGCGAGCAAGCTCTTCCCTGGTCAGGACACGTTCGAGTAACGGTTCAAGAGAAGGAGTTGTTATAAAATCCGCAGCCCTGTTTCTTACCGCCTGCCGGTTTACAATGCCGCCGAATCCGATGACCGCCACCCGTTCCTGTACCGCCTCCAGGTCTGTGATCCCGTCACCAACCAGGACCGCTGAATGAGTATTACCGATGATCGATCGGCAGACGGTTTTCTTACCCTCGCTCAGTACTAGGGGAGAGTCCTCATCGTAACCTTTATAACGGCCCGCATTGTCGAACTCCAGGTCGACTGCATGGACGAACCCGGATTCTATGCCCAGCGTACCGGCCAGAACGAGTACGGCCTGTCTGATTCCGCTACTGACAATATGAACCTGTTTATGACAGGATTGCAGCACGGAGATGACCCGTCCTGCGCCCGGCAACAGGCAGCGGACGTATTCATTCCCGAGCCAGTCGATATCAGCGCGTGACGGTTGAATCAGATCCAGGCGTTTGCTATAGACGTCTTCCAGTCGCATTGCTCCCGCCATGGCAGCGTCGGTCAAGGGGGCCAGTTCACCGTGCACGCCGGCACGCCGCGCCAGTTCGTCGATACCTTCGATGGTGGTCAGGGTGCTGTCGCAGTCAAGGATGATCGTGTCCGCTGTGTAGGTCCTGTTCACAGCGTTACCTGCAATACCTTGTTGATTGAAGGGACTGAGCGGATGGAGTGCAGCGTTTGTTCATCCAGCAGTGAAGAAATACCGATGACAGCCACGGCGACGTCCGATCCTTCGGCATTACCGACTTCCATATGACTGATATTGATTCCGGCCCCGCCCAGGACTGATCCGATGGCACCAATCACACCCGGCTGATCCGCGTGGCGGGTGAACACGAGGTTGCCTGACAGGGGGGCCTCGATCCGGTAGGCATTGATGCCTATCAGACGCGGATGACGTTCATCGAACAATGTTCCGGCAAGCGTGATCGCCTCCTTTCCCGAGTGTACCGTTAATGAAACAACCGAGAGGTAACCCCGGGTCTCGCTGGAGCGGGACTCCGTCCACTCGAGTCCCTGGCGTTTGGCGAGGTGGGTGGCGTTCACCTGGTTCACCGGCACGGAAAGGTATTCCCCGAGCAGGCCGACCAAGGCCTCGATCGCAACCGGTCGGCAATCAATGTCGACGACCTCTCCCTGGAGGTTCACTTCGAGATGATCGATCGCGGCGGATGACATCAAAGCCAGTATGCGGCCGAGATCGTGTGCCAGCTTCTGCCACGGCCTGAGCCTGCTCCTCACGTCGGCGGGGATACGCGGCATGTTGACGGCATTGATCGCCTCGCCTGTCTTCAGGAAGGTCATGATCTGTTTCGCGATCTCGACCCCGACGGCGGTCTGGGCCTCTTCCGTGGAGGCGCCGAGATGGGGAGTAAAAACAATGTTATCCAGTTCCAGAAGGGGTGAATTCAGCGGTGGTTCGGTCTCGAAAACATCCAGTGCTGCTCCCGCGATGTGACCGCTCTCGAGTGCGTCATACAATGCCGCTTCGTCCACCAGACCGCCCCGGGCGCAGTTGATCAAGCGAGAACCCGGTTTCATCTGTTGCAGTGTTTCCCTGTTTAACAGGTGACGGGTTTTATCAACCAGGGGACAATGCAGGGTGACGATATCCGCCCGCTGAAGGAGATCATCCAGTTCGTCATGCTGCACGCCGAGCTCGGCAAATACCTCGTCAGTCACGTAGGGATCATGTGCAATCACCCGCATCCCGAGACCCCGGGCCAGTTGTGCAACAATTCGGCCGATCGTGCCAAAACCGATGATGCCGAGTGTTTTATTGGCAAGTTCCGCGCCGATGAATTGTTGCCGTTCCCATTTTTTACTGCGCACGGACTGGTTGGCGAACGGCAGGTGACGCGCAAGCGACAGCATGTGTGCAATAGCAAGTTCCGCCGTCGTGGTGGCGTTGGCATCGGGTGTGTTCAGGACGACGACACCGCGTTCGGTCGCGGCTTCGATATCGATATTGTCCACGCCGATACCGGCGCGGCCGATTACCCGTAACATTGCAGCTTTATCGAGTATTGTCGACGACAGGGTGGTGGCGCTGCGGATGATCACGGCATCGCAATCGTGGATATGTTCGCTTACTCCCGTGGCATCCAGATCCGGTGAGAAATCCACATCCACACCGGTTTGTTGTTCCAGGTAATCGATACCTTCTTCTGCGATCCTGTCGGCGACGAATATCTTCATGGTGATGACGGTTGGTTGTTCGGACACCGGGCAGCGCAGAAACTACCATATTGCGCTGCACAATAATATCCCGGCGGTGGCGATCAGCCGGAGCGGACGCAGGCCGCCGCTTTCTCGATGAGGTCGGTACCGACTCCCGGCTTGTGGGCGTTATCACTCAGGACGCGGCGGAAGGCGCGGGCACCGGGGCGGCCCTGGAAAAGTCCGAGGATGTGCCGGGTCATGTGGCTGAGGTAGGTTCCCCGGCGAACGTGCCTTGCGGCGTAGGTCTTGAATTCCTGCAGGATCTCCTGCCGGGTGGGAACGGGATTCGTTGACCCGAATAATGCCTGGTCCATCCCGGCAAGGAGATACGGATCCTGATACGCGACGCGACCGATCATGACGCCGTCGACATACGGGAATTGCGCCAGGATCTGTTCACGCCCGGTAAAACCGCCATTAATAATGATCTCGAGATCGGGATAGTCTTTTTTCAGTTGATAGACCGTCTCGTATTGCAGTGGTGGGACAGTGCGGTTTTCTTTCGGACTCAGGCCGTTCAGCCACGCCTTGCGGGCATGAACAATAAAGGTATGGCAACCGGTTGAACACACGGTATCGATAAATGTTGTTAACTCGGCGTAGGAATCCCGGTTGTCAATCCCGGTCCGGGTTTTTATCGTCACCGGTATTTGTACCCGACCGGACATTGCCGCAACACACTCCGCGACCAGCCCGGGTTCGGCCATCAAGCAGGCGCCGAAGCGGCCGTTTTGTACCCGCTTGCTCGGGCAACCGACATTAAGGTTGATCTCGTCGTAACCCATATCTTCGGCAATGACGGCACATTGGGCCAGTTCCACGGGGTCGGAGCCGCCCAGTTGCAGTGCCAGTGGATGTTCGCGTTCGGAATAACCAAGGTGCTGCTCACGATCACCGTGCAGGATTGCACCGGTGGTCGCCATTTCCGTGTACAGTAACACGTGCTCCGAGATCAGCCGCAGGAAATAGCGGAAGTGCCGGTCGGTATGATCCATCATCGGTGCGATGGATAATTTCCTGTTCAATTCCTGTGTCATCGATCAATGATCTGTTTTTCCGGATACCTGTTTGAGTATCGAAGCTGTGAAACTGGTGCGTAAATAAAACCCCCTGGGCAATGTCAGGCTCATGTCCGCATCACCCACCGGTCCTTTTCGCAAAACCCCACCATCGGCGGCCTTGGGCCGTATCTGGAGGATCTGACCGTGGCCGGCGGTGATCTGTTCCAGTTCGCCGACGGCTATCATCCCGGTCAATTCTTCCCAGTCTTCCCGCAATTGTCGTTCCTGTTGCAGGTCGGGGCTCCATAGGATGGCCGAACCGATGCGCCGCTGTCCGAGAGACAGGACGGGATCGGCTTCTACCGGCACCCACAAAACACGCGCGAGTTTACGTCGAACGGCACAGGACTGCCAGTTGCCGAGATCTTCAGGGTCCATAGGCACGGTGCAGACATAAGTGGATTCGCGCGGCCTGCCATTCCGGTTCAACGGCAGCGATTTGAGTTCCACCCCGATGGCCTGGAAGTCGGGTTCCGGCAGCGTGCTCGCGGTCGCGCCGAGAAACCGTTCCAGTAATTCGCCAGTCCAGCCCTTGTACCGTGACTGGTCGGCAGGCACAGGTTCATCCAGCAGGGCGGCGATATGCTGCAGTGTCTTGCCGCTCATGGTCTCCGCCCTGGCCAGCAGTTCTTCCTCGCTTGACGGGGAGGCGGGTCTCATTGCATCAGTTGGATCGGAGTGTGTCCGCGATCGAATTTCTCAGGCATTCGAACTTGATGGGGTCCTCGATTAAATGATCGTGCTTGTCGGTAATAAAGAAAATGTCCTCGACCCTGGCCCCGTAGGTTGCGATCTTCGCACTCTGCAACCGTACGCCGCAAAATTGTAATGCGACGCCAATCTTTGACAGGAATCCGGGGCGGTCCGAGGCGATGACCTCCATGATGGTGCGATCGTTACTTTCATCGGCGGAAAATTCGATCGAGGTTTTGATGGGAAAGAGTTTTTGTTTCCTTGATTTTGTGCGAGTGATTCTCGAGGTAAAGGTATCCAGTGTCGTTAATGCGCGTGTCAGGGTTTCGATAATCTCGTTCTTGCGCTCCCTGCCCTTGATGACCTCACCGGAACGTTCCAGCACGATGAAGGTGTCCAGGATGTCGCCTCCGGCGGTGGTAATGATACGTGCATCGACGATTGTCAGGCCCAGCCTGTCCAGTGCCTGAGTGGACGCCGCAAAAATGTTGTCCCGGTTTTTCATGAAGATAAACACTTCCGTACCGCCTCGTGAGGTTTCTTCCCTGACCACGACCAGTGGTTTTTCCCTGTCGCGGTGACGATCGATGGAACGGGTATGCCAGGCGATCTCGTCGGGTGAGTGGCGCAGGAAATAATCATCACCCAGTCCGTCCCAGAAGCGCTTGACGTTGAATTTCGGTTTCCAGTTTTTGACCTGCTCAAGTAATTCCAGTGCCTCCCTGCGGGTATCCCGGATCAGTTCATCCTTGTTTAGCGGGCTTCCGAGTCCGCGCCGTAACGCCGATAGTGTCTTGTAATAAAGTTCTGCAAACAGGGTCTCTTTCCAGTTGTTCCACAGGGATGGATTGGTGCCCTCAACATCTGCCACGGTCAAAAGATACAGGTAATTCAGGTGATTGATATCGATAACCTCGGACGCGAACTGGTTGACGACCTCCGGATCACCGATGTCCTTTCGCGTTGCCGTTTTTGACATTAATAAATGTTTTTCAACCAGCCATGCAACCAGCTTGGCATCGTAAGTGCTGAGGCCGTGTTTCTTGCAAAATTGCACGGCAAACTTTGCCCCCAACTCCGAGTGATCGCCGCCCCGCCCCTTGGCGATATCGTGAAAAAGCCCGGCCAGGTAGAGCAATTCCTGTTTCGGCAATGTCTGCAGTATCTGGTAATACAATGGGTAGTCTTTTGCATTTTCGGGCAGTCCGAACAGGCGCAGATTCTGCACCACGAACAGGATGTGTTCATCCACCGTGTAGACATGGAAAAGGTCGAACTGCATCAGTCCTTCAATCTTGCCGAAAGCCGGCAGGTATGCACCCAGAATGCCATAGCGGTGCATGCGTCTTAATTGGTGCCCTACCTGCCGGGGCTGGCGGATGATTTCCATGAACAGGCTGCGATTGCGGATGTCATCCCGGAAATCGGCATCGATCAGATCACAGTTATTTCGGATCAACCGAATCGTGCTGGCGCGGACGCCCTTGATCGAGGGGCTTTGCTGGATGAGCAGGAAAATCTCCAGCAGGGCAAAGGGGTATTTACTGAATATGTTATTACGAACCGCATCGATATAATTGTTCCGCACCTGGAAACGCTTGTTGATTGTTTTTACCTTTTCCTTGCGCCGGGCGAATATGATGGCCTCCTGGAAATGTTGCAAAAGGATTTCGTTCAGCAGATTAAGTTCACGGACCTTCTGGTAATACATTTTCATGAATTGTTCGACGGCACTATTGTCCTCGGAATAAAACCCGAACAATTCGGCGACGTTTCGCTGGTAATCGAACAGTAGCTTGTCTTCTCTTCGGCCGGAAATGTAGTGCAGCGCATAGCGGATTCGCCAGAGCAGGGACTGGCCGGACTCGAGTGTCTGGTATTCCTCTTCCGTCAGGAAATCATGTCGTACCAGTTCATATAACGTGTCGGCACCGAAATAACGTTTCGCCACCCATCCGATCATCTGGATGTCCCGGAGTCCGCCCGGACCTTCCTTGATATTGGGTTCGAGCTTGTGATCGGAATCATTGTATTTCTGGTGCCGTTTAATCTGCTCCTGCCACTTTGCCTCGAAAAATTTCCTGGTTTTCCAGATCTGTTGCGGACCGGTTTTCTCGCGCATTTCGTTAAACAGATCACGGTTGCCGCAAATTAATCTCGATTCCATCAGGTTGGTGACTATCGTGATATCATTGCGGGATTCCCTGACACAGTCCCTTACGCTACGGACGCTGTGACCGACTTCCAGTCCGATGTCCCAGAGGAAAACCAGGAATTTTTCGATCAGATGCGTGCGGAACTTGCTCCTGCGGGAACGCTCGAGAATCATGATGTCGATGTCGGAGCAGGGGTGAAGTTCGTTCCTGCCATAGCCGCCAACGGCGACCAGCGCAATCTCATCCGAATTGATGATGTGTTTCCAGGCGGCAATCAGGAGTTGATCAATCAACCACGCCCGCTTGTGGACCAGCACGTCGACATCAACGCCGGCAATAAAGGATTCGTTCAGGATTTGATGACCGGCGTTGTATGCTTCCTTGAAAAGTTTCAGCGGCATGTTGGTACCGGCGAGCCGCTTTTTAAAACTTTCCTGGTCGAACAGTTGCCGATCCGTTAATTCAATATCCATAATCGGATTCAGAGTTTCTCATCAGGCCGTCGTGTCAGTACTTCATGACCGTCGGCCGTAACAAGAATGGTGTGCTCCCACTGGGCCGAGAGGTTCCTGTCCCTGGTTACCACCGTCCAGTTGTCTTTCAGTAATTTCACATGCCGTTTGCCCGCATTGACCATGGGTTCGATAGTAAAGATCATGCCCTCCTCGAGTTCCATGCCGGTGCCTTTCTCGCCGTAATGCAATACTTGCGGATCTTCGTGAAATTCCCTGCCAATACCGTGTCCGCAATATTCACGAACAACGGTATAGTTGTTTTTTTCGGCAAGTTCCTGGATGGCATGACCGATGTCACCAAGCCGGGTACCGGGTCGGACCAGTTCGATCCCGGCACGCATACATTCGTAAGTGGTATCGACCAGCCGTTTTGCCAGTATTGACGGCTCGTCGACGAAAAACATTTTACTCGTGTCACCGTGATAACCGTCCTTAATGACTGTAATGTCGATATTGAGAATGTCTCCGTTCTTGAGTTTCTTGTCGCCGGGAATACCATGGCAGACGACGTGGTTGACCGAGGTGCAGATGGATTTTGGAAAACCGCGGTAATTCAGCGGGGCGGGAACGGCTTTTTGCGCGTTGACGATGTAATCGTGGCAGATGGCGTCCAGTTCCCCGGTGGTAATCCCTGCCTTCACGTAGGGGCCAATCATCTCCAGGACTTCTGAGGCCAGCTTTCCCGCGACGCGCATTTTTTCTATCTCTTCCGGTGATTTGATGGTGACAGCCATGATTTGACTCGGTGAGAGGAATTCCAAGTGATTGTTAAGACAAGGCTTCTATGGTATAAAGCGCCCGCAATTTACGCAAACATACTACACACGCGTACCGACAACCGTGTATTGGGTGCCCGTTCCGCTCCGGTGGCCGGGTTGATGCACGGGGTACGCGGAGGCTTAACCCCAAGGAGAAAATATCAATGACCAACGTCAGCATGCGCGATATGCTGGAGGCCGGCGTACACTTCGGACACCAGGCCCGTTTCTGGGATCCGAAAATGGCTCCCTACCTGTTCGGCCAGCGCAACAAAATCCACATCATCAATCTCGAAAAGACCTTGCCGCTTTTCAACGAGGCCATCAATTTTATCAGCAAGATGGCATCACAAAAGAAGACCATATTGTTTGTCGGCACCAAGCGGGCTGCGGAGGATATTGTACGTGAAGAGGCCATCCGTTGCGGTATGCCTTTTGTCAACCGCCGTTGGCTGGGCGGACTGTTGACTAACTTCAAGACGGTCCGGCAGTCGATTAACCGGCTGAAGGAACTCGAAGCCATGGAAGAAGACGGCAGCATGCATAAGTTGAGCAAAAAACACCAGCTCATCCTCAGGCGGGAACTGGAGAAGCTCGACCGTACCCTGTCGGGTATCAAGGACATGGGCGGCCTGCCGGATGCCCTGTTCGTGATCGATGTCGGGTATGAATATATTGCCGTCAACGAGGCCCGGAAACTGGGTATACCGGTCGTCGGCATTGTCGACAGCAACAATAGCCCGGACGGTATCGACTACATCATTCCCGGCAATGATGATGCCATCCGGTCCATCAGGCTTTACACCATGGCCGTAGCTGATGCCATCCTCGAAGGCCGCCAGTCAGTTGCACACCTTGGCGGTGAAGGTGCGGAGGATGAATTCGTGGAGATGGAGGAAACGGAACAGCCGGCCGAGAAGAAAAAGTCACCGACCGCAAAAGTCCAGGTCAAGAGGAAAGTCGCGACCAAAAAATCTCCCACGCCCGCCGCCGAAGAAGCGAGTGCTGATGGAGCTGTCGCAACCATTGCCGAGAAGATCGAGGCGGCACAGCCGGAAGAAAAGGAAAGGGTGGTAAAGGAAACAGATATAAAAGAGCCGGAAGAGGAAGAGCCGGAAGAGAAAGAGCCGGAAGAGAAGAAAAAGGAGCAGTCTGCAAAAAAAGCGGCGACGAAAAAGAAAACCAAGAAAAAGGCCAAGAAAAAGGCCAAGAAAAAGGCCAAAAAGAAGGTGGCAAAGAAAAAAACTGCCAGTGCCGGCGGGGAATAAACAGACATTGAAAATGAGTGAGGAAAATCAGCAATGCAGATAACAGCAGAACTTGTCAAGGAACTGCGGGAACGTACCGGCGCTGGCATGATGGATTGCAAGAAATCCCTGCAGGAGGCGGATGGTGATATTGAGGCAGCGATCGAGGCCATGCGCAAGTCAGGCATGGCGAAGGCGGCCAAAAAGGCCGGCAGGATTGCAGCCGAGGGAAGGATCCAGATTAAACAGAACCCTGAAACCGGTGAAACAGTGATCCTTGAGGTCAATTCGGAGACGGATTTTGTCGCCAAGGATGAAAATTTCGGAAACTTCGTGGAAAGGGTCGCCGATTGCGTACTGGCGCAGAAACCGGCTGACGTGGAGTCCCTCATGGCCCAGGATGTCGATGGCCAGACCCTGGAAGAACTCCGGATACAGTTGGTCACGAAGATCGGCGAGAATATCTCGGTCCGCCGTTTCCGGGTTTTCAAACCACAGGGCACGCTGGGCCAGTACCTGCACGGCAACCGCATCGGCGTACTGGTGGATCTCAACGGCGGTGACGAGGAACTGGCCAGGGATATCGCCATGCATATTGCCGGTTACCATATGCCGCCGGTCAGTATCAGTGAAGAAGATGTTCCGGAAGAAATGATCGGCAAGGAAAAAGCCATTTTCGAGGCCCAGGCCGAGGAGAGCGGTAAACCAGCGGAGATCATCGAAAAGATGGTTTCCGGCAAGGTCCGGAAATTCGTACAGGAGGTTTCCCTCCTGACCCAGCCCTTTATCAAGGATCCTGACCAGACAATTGGACAATTGCTCAATTCGGCCGGTGCCACGGTCAATTCCTTTTGCCGGTATCAACTGGGCGAAGGCCTGGAGAAACGCAGTGACAATTTTGCCGATGAAGTAATGAGCCAGGCCAGGGGAGAATAGGTCCCTTGAACGTCCCGTCTCAAGCCATCAAGTACCGACGGGTTTTATTAAAACTCAGCGGCGAGGCTTTGATGGGAGACGTGGCCTATGGCATTGATCCGGCCGTGATCCGGCAGATAGCCGGGGAAATCCTCGACCTGGCAGGCGCCGATGTCGAGATTGCCATTGTCATCGGCGGCGGGAACATCTTTCGCGGTGCCGGTCTTGCAGCCAACGGCATCGACCGGGTTACCGCCGATCACATGGGCATGCTGGCAACCATCATGAACGCACTCGCCTTGCAGGATGCCCTGGAACAACAGGGCAAACATGCCCGAGTCATGTCTGCCATCAAGATCAACGAGATTTGCGAGGACTATATCCGCCGGCGCGCCGTGCGCCACCTTGAGAAAAAGCGCGTGGTCATCTTTGCCGCGGGCACGGGTAATCCCTTCTTTACCACGGATTCGGCGGCCAGTCTTAGGGCCGTCGAGATCAACGCCGATCTGCTCATCAAGGCGACCAAGGTGGACGGCGTCTATTCCAGCGATCCGGTCAAGGATGAGAACGCAAGGCGTTATGAATCCCTGAGCTATGATAATGTACTGGAACAGAAACTTGAGGTGATGGATGCCACGGCCATCGTATTGTGCCGGGAAAACAACATGCCGCTCAGGGTGTTGAATATGATGAATAAAGGCGCCCTGATGCGTGCCGTGCAGGGACTTGACGAGGGCACCCTGGTCAGTAACCGGTAATCGCCGCAATCAGACGAGGACTGTGCAATGAGCAAGAATATCATCAAAGATGCCGACAGCCGCATGAACAAGACGCTTGAGGCCCTGCATCACGAAATGGCCAAGATTCGGACCGGCCGGGCACATCCCAGTCTTCTTGAGCATATCCATGTCAGCTATTACGGTTCCGATGTGCCTATGAACCAGGTGGCCAATATTACGGTCCAGGACGCGCGGACACTCAGTATTACCGCTTACGACAAGTCCGCAATCGGGAACATCGAAAAGGCGATCATGAATTCCGACCTGGGGCTGAACCCGGTCACTGCCGGCGAGATAATCCGCGTGCCTTTGCCGCCCCTGACCGAGGAGCGGCGCAAGGAACTGGTCAAGGTGGTCCGCGCCGAGGCGGAAAAGGCCAAGATCGCAATTCGCAATATCCGCAGGGATGCCAACACTTCATTCAAGGACATGATCAAGGAAAAAACTATCACTGAGGATGAAGAGCACCGTGCGGAAGAGAAAATCCAGAAACTCACTGATGAACATATTGAAAAAATTGACAGGATTCTGGAAGAAAAGGAAAAGGAAATGCTGGAAATGTGACCTGGAAAAGCCCGCCGCAACTTCCTGACGATCCCATGGCAGAAGATGATGTAACTCCCGACAGATTGCCTGAACACATCGCAATTATCATGGACGGTAATGGCCGCTGGGCCAGGAAACGGGGCCTGCCCAGGATTGCCGGTCACCGGGCCGGCGTGGGGGCCTTGCGAAATATCGTCAGGGTTTGTGCCGCGAAGGGCATACGGGTTTTGACCGTGTATGCCTTCAGCAGCGAAAACTGGAATCGGCCCCGCAATGAAGTTTCCCGGTTGATGGATCTCTTTATGAGTTCATTGCAACGTGAAGTTGACGAATTGCATGAAAACAATATCCGCCTGCGTTTCATAGGGGACCTGCAGGCTTTCCCCGACAAGTTACGGGATGCCATTCATTCTGCCGAATTACTGACCTCCGGAAATACCGGCCTGCAATTCGTTGTCGCCGCCAACTATGGTGGCCGCTGGGATATAACCCGGGCGTGCCGGCAATTGATAAAAAAGGTGCAGGAAGGGCAACTGCAGGCGGAAGCAATCGACGAGGAACGGTTACAGGCCTGCCTGTCGCTTGCTGATTTATCGGACCCGGACCTTTTTATACGCACAGGCGGGGAGAAACGCATCAGTAATTATCTCCTCTGGCAACTGGCCTACACCGAACTGTATTTTACCGACCGGCTATGGCCGGAGTTCGGCGAGGAAGACCTCGGGCAGGCGCTTGCCTGGTATGCGGGTCGGGAACGGCGCTTTGGCAGGACCAGCGAACAGATAAAGCGTTCCGATCATGCTTGAACTTCGGATTCTGACAGCCGTTGTTTTGATACCGATACTTGTCGCTGTCACCCTGAAGGGTTCCAGCCAATTGTTTGCTGGATTGCTGGGCGTCTTTATCCTGCTCGCGGCCTTTGAATGGACGGCACTGGCCGGGTACCGGCACCGTTTCACCAGGATTGTTTACCCTGCCGTCATATTCCTGCTTTTAACCGGACTCTACACAGTACTGGACAGTACCTGGGTGGTCCCGCTGTTGCTGTTTACCACCGGTTGCTGGTGTATCGCGTTCGTACTTGTAATTCTTTATCAATCCGGACACTGGACGTTTATTTGCCCGGGCGGCATTAAACTGGCTCTTGGCTTGCTGCTGCTGGTGCCGCCCTGGCTCGGACTGGTGTTATTGCACAGTCATTTCAACGGTCCGGTCCTGATCCTGTTCCTGTTCGTATTGATCTGGGCCGCGGACAGTGGCGCCTATTTTACCGGCCGGAGCTGGGGACGGCGCCACCTGGCGTCAAGGATCAGCCCGGGAAAAACCTGGGAAGGAGTTGCCGGCGGCTTGCTGGTTTCTCTACTGGTTGCCGTCCTGTATACGCAACTGGTCGGTGCGATTGATATTGATATAGTATGGCTGGCATTACTATCTATTATTACGGTTATTTTTTCTGTAGTGGGTGATCTGGTCGAAAGTATTTTCAAGCGGCATGCACATATCAAGGACAGCGGCAGCCTGTTGCCCGGACACGGCGGCGTGCTCGATCGAATTGACAGTCTTACTGCGGCGGTACCCGTGTTTACCGGGGGACTGGGTTTGATCGGGGGACAATTATGATCGGGATTACCATTCTGGGTTCTACCGGCAGCATCGGAGAGAACACCCTCGATGTCATATCCCGTAATCGCAATACATTCCGGGTCCTGGCGCTTACTGCCGGAAAGAATGTCGCAAAACTCGTCGAACAGTGCCGGATCTGGGAACCACATTATGCCGTGATGGCCGATGAATCGTATGCCGGTCAACTGGCAGATGAACTAAAGTCCGCCGGGCTCGATACCGAGGTGCTCGCCGGTACGTCCGGTCTCGAGCAGGTGGCGGCCCATGAAGACACGGATTACGTCATGGCGGCGATTGTCGGTGCGGCCGGCCTGCTGCCGACGCTGTCGGCGGCGCGGGCCGGGAAACGGGTCCTGCTGGCCAACAAGGAGGCACTGGTCATGTCCGGCCAGTTGTTCATTGATGCCGTCACGGAAAGCGGCGCCGAATTGCTGCCAATCGATAGTGAACACAATGCCATTTTTCAATGTATGCCCGCTGATTTCAGGGATGGGCTGGAAAGTGCCGGTGTACAGCGCATTCTGCTTACGGCTTCCGGCGGTCCGTTTCGCACAACCCCGCTGGGAGAACTGGACGACATGACACCGGAGCAGGCCTGCGCCCATCCCAACTGGGACATGGGCCGGAAGATATCGGTCGATTCGGCCACAATGATGAACAAGGGGCTGGAACTGATTGAGGCCTGCTGGTTATTCAATACTACTGTGGATGTAGTCGAAATCGTCCTGCATCCCCAGAGCGTGATTCATTCCATGGTTGAATACGTCGACGGGTCCGTCCTGGCCCAGCTCGGTAATCCGGACATGCGCACGCCGATCGCACATGCCCTGGCGTGGCCGGAACGCATGATATCCGGTGTTCCCCCGCTGGATGTGTTAAAGGTGGCACGGCTCGATTTTTCACCACCGGACATGAAGCGGTTCCCCTGCCTGAGACTGGCCCGTGAGGCGGCCGGGCAGTGTGGAACGGCATCTGCAATCCTCAACGCCGCCAACGAGGTAGCCGTGCAGGCTTTCCTGGACAAACGCATCCGGTTTACCGGTATCGCCCGGATCGTGGAGGAAACACTTGCCAATGTCACGGCGCACGCCTCCGACTCACTCGATATTATTCTTTCTGAC
The DNA here is from genome assembly GCA_035471825.1 of Gammaproteobacteria bacterium. Taxonomy (GTDB): domain Bacteria; phylum Pseudomonadota; class Gammaproteobacteria; order Eutrophobiales; family Eutrophobiaceae; genus DATIPP01. The sequence goes on along the minus strand of DATIPP010000153.1, from coordinate 1,659 downwards.
GACGCGGCCGCGCGTGATTTTGCTTTTACGGCCATACAGAGAATTGCAGCATGATGGATTTTCTTCTCTATATTTTGGCTTTCATTTTTGCTCTGGGCATCCTGATCACATTTCATGAATTTGGTCACTTCTGGGTGGCGCGAAAATGTAATGTAAAAATATTGCGTTTTTCGATTGGTTTCGGCCGGCCAATCTGGATGCGTCGTTTTGGTGAAGACAATACTGAGCTGGTTGTCGCCACCCTGCCACTGGGCGGTTACGTCAAGATGCTGGATGAACGTGAAGGCGAGGTGAAAAGCGAGGAACTGAACCGGGCTTTCAATCGCAAACCCCTCGCACAACGTTTTGCCATTGTGCTTGCCGGACCGCTGTTCAACTTTATCTTCGCCGTCTTTGCCTACTGGATAATGTTTATGGCCGGACTGACCGGGCTTAAACCGGTGGTTGGTGAGGTCGAAAGCGGGTCACTAGCCGCGCGGGCCGGTCTGCAATCCGGTCAGGAAATACTGGCCGTCGATGATCATAAAACGAAAACCTGGACGATGGTCGTTGATGCGTTAATCGAACACGTCGTTGACGGGGGCGAGGTAACACTGACGGTGGGGGAAGGGACCGGGGCGGTTTCCACGCGGCAGTTGCAACTGGATCTCGGCAAGGTCTCAATCGACGACCTGGCGGAAGGGGGAATCCTCAAGCGTTTGGGTCTCTCGCCCAGAAAAATCAGTGTGCCAGCGGTTATTGGCGAGATCCAGCCGGGGCTGCCGGCGGAGCAAGCCGGACTTGCCGGCGGAGACCGGATTGTTTCCGTCAACCGTGACGCTGTAGATGACTGGGTCGCCCTGGTTGAAACCGTTCAGCAACATCCCGGCGAACAATTGACCCTGGAAGTCGAGCGTAATGGTGAGAAGCGGTCAATAACTCTCATACCACAAACGAAAGTGACCGAAGACGGTAAAACGATCGGTTTTATCGGCGCAGCCAACAAACCGCCGGATAATGTGTTCGCAACGGAATCCTATTCCCTGTTACCGGCATTTGGAAAGGCAGTAATCAAAACCTGGGACATGTCATGGTTGACGTTACGCATGCTCGGCAAAATGATCATCGGCGAGGCCTCGGTTAAAAATCTCAGTGGCCCGATCAGTATTGCCCAGTATGCAGGGGACTCAGCCAAAAACGGTCTCGCTGCATTTCTCTGGTTTCTCGGTATTGTCAGTGTCAGTCTGGGTGTATTAAACCTGTTACCGGTACCATTACTGGATGGGGGGCACTTAATGTATTACCTTATAGAATTCTTCAAGGGGGGGCCGGTATCCGAATCAACCCAGATTATCGGGCAACAAATCGGAATGACTTTGTTACTGGGTTTGATGATACTGGTGTTTTATAACGACATTGTGCGGTTACTGGGATAAATCGCAAATAATAAATTAAAAAAATCATAAAGATGCATAATCAACTTAAGCTGATTGGTTACCTGTTGCTTGTTCTTTTGCTGTTCCCTGCCGTGGCCAGGGCAGCCCAGGAGTTTGTGATTGAGGATATCCGCGTCGAGGGATTGCAGCGGATAACCCCGGGTACCGTGTTCAATTATCTGCCCATGAAGGTCGGCGATACCTTCGATGATTCACGTTCAGCGGAAGCGGTGAGGGCGCTTTT
>DATIPP010000152.1:0-10139 GCA_035471825.1 Gammaproteobacteria bacterium | reverse complement strand
TATAGCCACATTATCCCCATGACAGACACGAGCGGGATGGAAGCAAGAATTGAGCCTGCGAGTGTACTTTTCCTTGAAATTTCCGATATTAATACCACCATTATGGCGGTAACTACAATCTTGAATATGTAATAAGCCAATTAAAGCTTCCTTCAGTATCTTTTCGGTACGAAAGTCTGATGATGCAACTCGGGGCGAACGTATGCTGCATCATCTTTCAGCGGTGGCAGTTTCGGGACTTTGGGTTTCAAATCCTCATAGGGGATCGTGCTCAGGAGATGCGATATACAGTTTAATCGCGCACGTTTCTTGTCATCCGATGGAACAACATACCATGGGGATTCCTTAATATCGGTATAGGCGAACATTGCATCCTTTGCCTTTGAGTAATCCATCCACCGTGTCCTTGATTCCAGGTCCATGGGACTCAGTTTCCAGTGTTTGTGCCGTTCCTTGCGTCGTGCCTGGAAACGTCGCTCCTGTTCTTCATTGCTTACTGAAAACCAGTATTTGATCAGGATGATTCCGGAACGAATCAACATACGTTCAAATTCAGGACAAGAACGAAGAAATTCTTCGTGCTCTTCCAGGGTACAAAATCCCATAACGTATTCCACGCCGGAGCGGTTATACCAGCTTCTGTCGAAAAGCACGATTTCGCCTGCCGCGGGCAAATGGGCCACGTAGCGCTGAAAATACCATTGTGTCTTTTCACGTTCCGTGGGTGCCGGCAGTGCCACGATGCTGCATACTCTCGGGTTCATATGCTGGGTTATGCGCTTTATAACACCACCCTTTCCCGCTGCATCGCGTCCTTCAAATATAACCACAACCTTCAGTCCTTTTTCCTTGACCCACTCCTGGAGCTTGACCAGTTCAACCTGGAGCCTGAATAATTCCTTGTTATAGAATTTTTTGGGCAACGGTTCCTCTTTTTCTCCACGGAGCCTCGGATCGTTCTCATGGTATTCATCTAACTTTTTTTTACCAGACTTTTTATTTCGCTTGCTATCTTTTCCAGTCATATATCACCCGTATTTCTGGATTCATAAAAATTGATAATTGATCTTAATCCTGAAAAAACAAACATGTCCGGTAAATTAACACTAGTGATTAATTCCTGCTCGCACCATACTAAAATGTCCCCTGTTATCAGGGAAACGGGACACTTTTACCGGAGTACGGGAACTTTTATTTCGCATGTTTGTCTCAAAAATATATATTCATAACTTACTGAATTTTAATAATTTAATCTAATTTCGGTCATCTAATAATGATCTATATCAAGGATATTTGAAAAAATCCGGACAGGAGGTATTTTCCATGCTTTCGAGAAGTATCTATTGCTCAACTATTCTCACTTGCTGTTTCCTACATTCCGCGGCAATCGCCGAAAACCCATACGCTGGTAGACAAACTTATAATACCTATTGCAATGTCTGTCATGAATCCGGCCTTAATGCAGCCCCAGAATATGGGAATGAATCCCAGTGGCAAAAAATTATTGCTAAGGGTCGGGAGACTGTCTATAAAAACGCTATTAAAGGAACAGCAACTATGCCTCCCAGAGGTGGCTACTCAGAACTTACTGATGAGGAAGTAAAAAACGCTACTGATTACATGGTTGGTGCCGCCGGTGGCTGGGGTGATTCGGAATAGTTACCCGGACTGATGGGCTGAACCAGCCCCAAATAACCAGTTGTCACTAGAGCGCTTCGATGCGCTCCATGGTGCTGAATTCGCTCTGCGATTCATCTATAAATGGTCCCATTACATATTCGGCACCGAAGGATATGACATCAGTCAACATGGTGGAATTTTCAATTCCATCAGCAATCAAATGCATGCCCTGTGCTTTCATGGTCTTTACAGCCTTTAACAACAATGCCGGATTGTCGGAAAATGCGGGGCAATCCAGCAACTCCGCTGCACTGACTATCCCGTATTGAAATCTGACCGGGATCCCGGACCACGAAGACATGTCGCCGGGATTTATACCGCCAAGTGACAGCCGAAATTTGTAGGTTTTTTCCAGGGAAGTTAACAATGCTTTTGCCCTGGTACTGTGCCTGTTTAAAATATCCAGCGGTATGGCAAGGATCAGTCTTTTGCCCGGTTGTAATGGTTCAAGTTTTCCAAGCAAGTCTTTCAGCCAGTTAAACAGGGAAATATCAGCCAGCCATGCTTCACTCATTTCCAGCATGTAGTTAACATTCCATCCTGGTTTTTCATTACCCGCAACTCTTGCCAGTAGTTCCTTCAGTTTCCATCGATCGATATATTGCTGAAGTATTTCTGATCTGACCAGTTTTGAAAGTTGTTCGGGTTCGATGGTATTACCATCAGCATCGACAATACCAACTGCCATTTCCATTATAATTTGTGAATTACCGTCATCCATGGTAGAAGTTGACACGATCGGATGAAACCATTTAAGGGTACGATTTTCCAAAAACGCCTCCAGTATTTCCCTGCTCTCCTTGTCCAGTTTGCGCTGATTGATTTCCAGGTCATGATTACTGCTCCTGATTGCACCCAGATCTGTTATATCCGGATCATCAGTGTTTCCCCGGTCTATATCCGTGAATATATAATAAGAATTACCCGTGGTTTTCCTGGCAATATTCCGGGCCTGTTTCAATTGTATTACGAGTTCGTCATCACTACCCACTTCCTGTCGGAGTATTTGTACTCCGATGCTGACGGAGAATGGGATATTCCGATCCTGGTTCATAAATTCCTTTTCTGACAGGTATTCACATAATTTCTGCAAAACACTGTTGAGTTCATCTCTCGTTCCCGGATGATCAATCAATAATCCGAGCGAAGAATCACTGATGCGGGTTATATTGGTGATTTTTTTCCTGGCCTGGAGAAAATGGAATGAAAGTTTCGCTATATGACGGAGCAGATTGGCACTTACGATTATGCCATGGTTCCTGACGTGACCGGGGTAATCGTCGATATCCATATAGAGGAAAACATGATCAGGCTCACCAAGTGAGCCGGTTTTTGCCAGTCGCCGGTAAAATTCCGCCTTGTCAAAAGAACGGCTTTCTTTTTCAAGATTTTCCTGCTCGAGACGTGTCTCCTCATGCTTATCCGCTGCTGATCGGATAACTTCCACGAGTTCCATCTTGTCCAGTTTTTCCTTCCGCAAAAATGCCGATACACCGGAATCCAGTGCCTTTACCGCGGTATCCTGATCGGCTGCACCGGTCAGCATTATGACGGCCGGGAAACCGGGCCTGGTCCTGTTTCTGTGCAACAGATCAAGTCCGGTCACACCGTAGATACACAGGTAATAATCAAGAACAATGACATCATAGGCGCTCCAGTCAAAATCATCGTCCGGCACCCCCCTTGCCACCGGGTCATATTCCTCGACAGTCGCTCCTTCAAGATATTTTTCCAGAAAAGTCTTGATCAGAACCCTGTAGTCCCTGTCGTCATCGAATATCAGGATTTTTTTTACCGGTTTGTTGGTCATATCAGGTTTGACCGGCTTTGGCTCGGGATTGTCATTGACAGGGATGCCTGGCAAGACCGTAATAAACGGAAGGTATTATTTTATGGCCAAAGTCCGGAATCTGCGTGATACCACAGTATCCAGTTCGTGGGTAATCTTGTCGACAAGATAGTCCATCATGAAACCTTTCTGTTGCAATTTCTGCAATATTTACCTGATTTTTTCATCGGGATTGTTTTTTCAATGCAACTACAAGAACATCGATCAATGTTTCAGACCAAAGTGCCTTGGTAACGGTTTTATTGTCGCTCATAGATTCTTCTCCATGAAATAACGGAGGGTAATCGCAAGTATAATCAACCAGGCCCGTTTTTGATATGTATATCACGCTGGGGCAATGCAATTGTAATATTGTTTTCCCTGAGTTTATTGCTGATTTCCTGGTTGATACCATAGAGAAGTTCGTAGTATCGCTTTGTTGGAAGCCAGTACCGCATTCCAATCTCGACTGCATATTCTCCAAAATCATGTATGCCCACGACGGGAGGCGGATCATTTGCGACTTCTTCATGTTCTGATAGCACATTCCTGATTATCCCGATCACCCGATCCGGTTCATCCCCGTAACCAACCCTGATAACTGTTTCAACCAGGAGATTCGAAAAGGTATTGTGCAGGATTTCACCGACAATCTGTTTGTTTGGTATGGTTATCTTTTCGTTATCTTCATTGGTGAGATACGTGTAGGCAAGTTTTATCTCGTCAACGACACCGGAAACACCCTGTATTTTAATGGTGTCACCGACCACAAACGGGCGGGTGAGTATGATTGTCAGTCCCGCGCCGTAATTCGACAACGGTCCCTGCAATGCCAGTGTGCTGCCGAATGCAATCGCTCCGAGTGCGGCAATAAACGGCGCAATGGTAATCCCGAATTTTCCCAGTGCGATAATAATGACAAAAATGAGGACGAGGGTCTTTGTGACATTGGTGAAAAACCGCGATAGCGTGACATCCAGTTTTGCCCGATCACAGAGCTTGAGAACCAGCCTGGACACCCACCTGGAGACCTGCCAGCCAAGCAGGAGAATAATGATCGCGCCAATAAACTGGAATCCATAATTAATAAAGAAGTTAATCACGGCATTCTGCGTGGTTTCCAGTTGTTCTATTATTTCTGTATCCATTTTGCGCGCGTTTTATGTCAATCCGGATCTTGTGCCTGTTTAATGATACAGACAATTCGGACCGGTTAAACCTTCTTACACCGGTGGTCAAATTCCGTCTATTTCAATCACCACCGGCAGCCTGGAAGTTGACAGGCCCGGCAGGAAAGTATCCCTGATAAAAAAGGAAGTGTCCGCACAGGTTAAGGGCATTCCCCGGGATTCACAGCCCGTGCGGCCCTCGTCAGATGCTCCATAATAGTGCACTGTCATATACAGATAACACTTCTATCATATTGTTTTTAAAGTAGTTAATGCAGCGCAACATTAAACGTATAAATCTGTTTATGGCGGATTCAGGACACATTTCGATTAACCTGGCATTGCAGGGTGGCGGCTCCCACGGGGCATTTACCTGGGGCGTTCTCGATCGCTTGCTGGAAGATGAGTGTCTCGAGATCGAGGGGATCAGCGGTGCAAGTTCCGGGGTAATGAATGCAACGGTGCTGACATATGGAATGGCAAAAAATGGCCGTGACGGTGCAAGAATTGCCCTGCAGGATTTCTGGAGTTGAATTGCGAGCGAATACTCGGAAATTATTCGTGCGCCGATGGAGATTCCGGCCATGGGGATGTTGTTCGGCGATACGGAATCGCCGATGCTTGAAACCTGCCTTGCACTCACTGAAACATTTTCACCTTATCAACTAAACCCACTGGAAAAAATGGAACTGCCAACAACCGCTGAGGAGATCAGGGAACGAACATCAGAATTGGGTTTCAGTACCGCATTCATGAGAGAAATGCGGGCAATCGCCTATTCCAAGAAAATAATAGAAAATGACTGGTCAAAATTCGACGTCTCGGAAACAGGATGAAAAATATTAATATACACCTAATCCAGGACCAGTCACTTTTTTCCCGTTACAAATCACGGAGCAAATACAATACACTGCCTTCCTTTATAAATACCCTTTACCAGGAAGGTTATGCCGTCGGCAATTCCTGGCTGGATAATAATCTTGGAATTCTTGGCAAAAATTCATCCGTCAATCTGACGGAAATATTTTGCTAGAGTGTTTTTATCGCGGAAGATTTGAAACTCAGCCAGATAGTATCCTCCAGCGTCAGACCCAGTTCGTCATGCGCCGCACGGGTTATGGTGGAATGGAAGAGCTCGCCTACATCCACGGTGACCTCGATATGTTTTCCCTGCATGTGCAGTGCCTTGACCTTGCCCTGGAATGAATTCCGCATGCTGGAATCCAGCTTTTGCCGTGACAAAACGATTTGATCAGGCTCTATCGCAATCAGCTTGCATTCTTCTATATCATCCGGTGTATGGATGCGGATCCTGCCGGTATCAAAAATTTTGTCTTCCTTCCTGAAAAGGCCATATAACAGGTTGATGGAAGATTCCATTATCAGTTTGCCGTTAATAATGCTGCAGACCCGGTCTGCCAGCACCCGCGCACGCATCTGGTCATGGCTGCTGAACAGAATGGACTGTGCCCTGTTTTCCCGGATGGTCACGATGATCTGTTCCAGTTCCTGGACAAACCGTTTATCCAGGTAGGTAAATGGCTCGTCCATAATCAGGACTTCCGGTTCCAGCACCAGTGCCCGGGCAAGCGCTACTTTCTGCACTTCGCCGCCGGACAGTTCATGTGCCCGGCGCGGTGCGAGGTGCTCCAGTCCCAGTTGCTCGACCACGTTCATGGCGCGCTCGCGTCTCAACTCCCTGTTTACATGACGCAACTTCAGTCCCAGTTCAACATTTTCCAGAACGGTTGAATTGAAAAGATAGGGATTTTGCTGCACGTAACCGACCCGTCTGCGCAACTGGGCCCGGTTCCTGTCCGTCGCGGTCTGTCCCATGAAAACAATCTCGCCCCTCGAAGGACGTGTCAGGAATGCCAGCAGGTTCAGCAGAGTGCTTTTCCCGGCACCGTTCGGTCCTACCAGCGCCAGCGTCTGTCCCTCGTCAAAGGTAAAATGTTCAATATCGAGGATTTTACGTCCTTCATATTGATAACCCAGGTTGTGCAGGCTGTAGAGGTTCATTATTTATGTAATTTCTGGAACCTTTCCAGGATGCTGTTAACGAGAAAAGCGACCAATAACAGCAACATGCCCAAAGCGAGGGCGAATTCAAATTCTCCCTTGCTGGTTTCAAGCGCGATTGCCGTCGTCATAGTCCGGGTATATCCCTCGATATTGCCACCCAGCATCATGGCTACGCCGACTTCACCGATGGCCCGGCCGAAGCCGGCGACTATCGCCGCCATCATGGCGAAACGCACTTCTTTCATGAACAACAGGACCTGCTGTGTTTTACTCGCCCCGAGGGCGATGGACGTGGTTTTAATCCTGGGGTCGGCCGTGTTTGCAGCGGCGATGGCAAGGTTCAGAATGATCGGGAATATCAGGATAAACTGCCCCATGACCATGGCGGTCTGGGTATACAACAATCCCCAGCCACCCAAGGGTCCCTGGCGGCTGAGAATTCCGAAAAGAAACAGTCCGACAACAACCGTCGGCATGGCCATCAGGGTATTCAACAAACTCTGTAAAAATGACTTACCCGGAAACTTGCGGGCCGAAAAAACCACGGCAAGCGGGATACATAATATCGACGCCAGAAAAACGGATGTCATCGAGATTTTTATCGAGGTCCAGACGACAAAATACAACTCCGCGTCAAACCGGAAAATCAGGTTGAATGCATCCAGAAAGGCCTTGCCAAAAAAATTCATCAGCCGGAGATGACCTGGAAATCAGTTAGTCCGGTTACCATCTTCAATGACCCCGGGATTAAATGCCCTTTTACCGTTTATCCGGTAATCGGAAATGATCTGTTGTCCCTTTTCACCGGTAATAAACTGCATATACTTCCTGGCCAGATTAATCTTCGTGTGCGGGTGTTTATCCGGATTGACGATCATGATGTGGTAGGGGTTATACAATATCTCATCACCCTCATAAAGCAGCACCAGGGCCAGCCTGTTTTTAAATGCGAGATATGTTCCCCGATCGCACAATGTATATGCGCCAATATTGTCAGCCATGGTTAATACCTTGCCCATTCCCGCACCTGCCGGGATATACCAGTTTCCTTCCGGCGATACTCCCGCAAGTCTCCAAAGCAGGTTTTCCTTGATATGGGTGCCGGAAATGTCATTCCTGGAGACAAACCGCTGTTCACTCTCCGCGATCCTGCCAAACGCCACGGCAGCGCTTTTACTGTTCTTGACATCCGCCGGGTCATCGATCGGGCCTACGATTACGAAATCATTTTGCATCACCGGTTTCCTTTCTATTCCCCAACCCTTGTCAATAAAAGTCTTCTCCAGCTCCGGCGCATGTGCCATGACCACGTCAACATTTCCGTCTTTGGCCGTGCGCAGGGCCTGGCCGCTGCCGTGAATGACTGTGTGGATCCTGATCCCGGTTTGTTCCGTAAACGATTTGTTCAGAACCCGGGCAATGCCGGAGCTTTCTGTCGTCGTGGTAATTGCAATGCGCAGTAACTCGTCTGCCGAAACAAAAGTCGGCGGTAGCAGTAATACGGCGTGAATTACCAGCAGGAGTAATAATTTGATGCTTTTCATAGGGCAATGGCGGGGGAAAGGGTGTCCGGAGATTCTTGATAGTCTTTCATACTTTTGCCGCTCATTATGCTATATCTGCGCTTGACTTGATACGCATGCCGGTTAAGCTCAAACGTATTCAATGTCCTGTCCGGATTATGAATCCATGAAGATTGATTTCAACAGCGACGACATCGGTGAATGCCAGGATGCACAGAAGCTGCGACTGTTGCTGAACGAATTGTTGCGACATGAAACAGATGATGCAAGCCGCGATATAATCTCAAGCCTCATTCGCCAGCTTGAGTCCGATCTGAAGGAATCCGGCTTCACCTCCATTATAGATTCGGCCAGTGATACATTACCCGCTAATACCGGCAACCGCTCCCTTTTGAGCCGCCTGTGTGATGCATGGCGTTCCATTGCCGGTCCCAGTCGCCGGGAAATGGAATTGAGCCGCCAGCGCAAGGAGTTGATCGAACGGGCGGAACATGCCGAGGCATCCGCCTTCGATGCACTGGCAGAAACCGCCGATGTCGGCAGGGAACGCGACAATGCACTTGAACGGGTCAAACAACTCGAAGAAGAACTGGCCCGGCTGAAAGACCGGTAAATGATCCTTTTTATTCCCGGCTGAAATACTCTTCCAGCAGTCTCGGATCGTCGAAATGACGACGGCCGATAAACGCCGTGGCATGGTGTCCTTGTTGCCGCATTGCGCCGGGTTGCAATACACCCATTGGCCAGAGCAGGTATCGTTCCTTGCGCTCCGTCCCGGCGATGATTCCGTCCGGACCGAACAGGCTTCTCGCACTGGCGTTTGTCCGGGGTAACGAACGCAGCTCATTGTAATCCCGCATATCATACCGTTGCCGAATATCTGCAGGACCTGCCGCCCCTACATTCTCAATATAATGCGTTGCGGGAGCGACGCGGATAACTATCCTTTCATTAATACCGGTTACAGGTGCACGTGCCGGCACGAGTAAAGGTTCCTCCAGCTGCCCTTCCGGTTGCCGCGGTTGCAACTGCCCCGCCGGAAAAAACATGTGGTAGCAACCGCAGTTATGCATCACGTCATAAAGCAACGGTTTTCCTTCCTGATCCAGCGTGACACGCCAGGTCAGTCCATCAAGGTGACCGCTCAGTATATCAAACGGCCCGGATGCGGGACGCGCCGGGAACCAGATGATGTAATTCAATTGCAATAAAACGGCATCATGAAACCGGGCATGGGATAGATACCGGTAGACAAAGGGCCGTCCGGTATCGATCGCGATACGATCCCTTTCATCCCAGTACGGCGGGCCGAAACGATCATTATTATCAACCGTATCGATCAGCCAGACGGGTGCAAATCGTTGCAACAGGTATCGTTGCTGTTTTTCATCGGGTAATGGTATCCGCAACGGGTTGTCAGACGATGCCTGCAATATTTCCTCTACCGAGATGGATGCTCTGTTGTTACCGGGTGGTGCGTAACGCCTGAGGTTCCCCCGTACCGGTAATTCTTTCACCGGCGTGTTAAAGGTTTCCCGTATCGCTTCATGCAGGCGCTCGACGCCGGCAAATACAAACAACGCCGTGAACGGATAGAGACCGATAACACGTTTCATGGTGTTGTAGTTGTCCGGCACCCGGGCACGTTCCCGGATCAATGCGGCTGTCCCTTCATCCCGCATGGCATCTGCCAGCAGTTTTCCGGAACATTCATCGAGAATTTGTTTCAGGGCCCGGCGGGTACCGGCTCGCGGTGCGATTATTTCCAGGTCCTCCCCGGCGAGCGTTTCAATCTCGTGCGGCCTCGCTCCGCGATCCAGCGCGGCGGACTGTTGCAACCAGAAGCGAACCTGTGCCGGGACCAGCTTTTCCTGCCGGTAAGAAGCCAGGAAACGGTTCACGCGCAGGAAAGGA